>CALQBT020000029.1 GCA_943328885.2 Bordetella parapertussis
CGCCTTGCTTCATGTTTGGGGACTCTGCGTACTGCTCGACGGGCGCGTATCCTGGCTTGAGTATTACCGTCAAGGCTTGCGTCATGTCGCCGATGACGCGCCGCGCAGCGCCGAAGTCCAGCAACAAGGGCTTGCCGGTGGCCGCGAGCAGGATCACGTTGTCAGGTGCGATGTCGCGGTGAAAACAGTTCTCGGCATGGATCACCGCCAAGGCCTCGGTCAACGGCGCCAGAATTGCCATCAGCCATGCTTCGTCGGGGGGCTCGCCGAGTTCGCGTAACTTATCCTTCAGCGTGATGCCCTCGTAGAAGGGCATCACCATGTAGGCTGTGCCGTTGGCCTCCCAGAAGCGGTAGACCTTGACCAGCGAGGGGTGGTCGAACGAGGCTAGCAGTTTGGCTTCGTTGACGAAGCTTTTCAGCCCCAAATCGAAGGTCTCGCGGTGGCGTGCTGACTTGACTTGAACCTGGCTGGCCCCGGTTCTTGCGGACAGCGCGGCAGGCATGTATTCCTTGAGCGCCACTCGGCGCTCAAGGGAATGATCCCAGGCCAGGTAGACGATGCCGAAACCGCCTTCCCCAAGCACGCTGGTGAGCTCGAATTCGGTCAAATAGGTGCCCACGGGCAGGGCATTACCGCTGTCCCCTGCACTGGACGCCGCGCTGGATTCGCCTGTGGCATGCAGGTTGTGCAGCCCGGATACCGGCTCGCTGGCCGGAGGCAAAGGCTGGCCTGAGCGACTCGGGAGAATGACCGTGCGCTCATCGTCGTCGGAAGCTGGCAGGCGAATGACCGTCCGGTCATTGTCGGGTGTCGAACTGGTCATATCTGGCGTAAATGCTCTCGGACCTTTGACTGCGGGATCTGTGCGGTTTGATATGTTTGATGGTCGTGCGGCCGAAGTCGCGTCGTTCTCACCGTCGCTGCCAGGCAGCACAGGCTTTGAATGTCGACCGCGAAGCTGTCGGCCTGCAGGGTTTCAATCAAACATTTTCGGTCAATTCAAGTGGCAGGAATCAAGCCTTGGTGGCCCACGAAGTCTGAGCCACTGAGCCGGTTGAGTCATGGCCCAGCGGTGGACGCCAGCTTTCTCCGGGCCGGCTGTTGATGAGTGTAGGGGTTAGGCTTGGGCGCTGATCAGCCCGAGCTTTTGTTGGACGGGGTCAGACCCGCTCAGGCCTTGGCCGGCGCTGTGGTCCAGGCTGAAGTCGCACGCTGCTCGTTCGAAGTGGCCGTTGTCCACCTGGCTGCGTGGCCCAGTCCTCAGCAGTTCTTCACCCGGCATGGCTGGCATCGGAGACGAGCTGCCACGCCATACGCGCGCGCGTCTGCGCGTTTTGCTTGCGGCTCAGGCCGGCGGCCGCCGCGATGCCGTCGAGTGCCCGTTTGTAGGCACCCTGGGCGATCGCGGCCAGCTTGAACAGGTTGACGGCGAGGTAAAAATCCCAGTGCGGTATGGCGTCCAAGCCGCGCAGCTGGCAATAGCGGCGCACCTGCTGCGCCTCGTCGGGGATCCCCAAGCCGCGGTAGTCCGCCTCTTCCCAGCCGATGGGACGCTCGTACAGGTGGTAGACCAAGCAGTTGTAGGCCAGGTCGCAGTACGGGTCGCCCAGCGTGCTGAGTTCCCAGTCCAGCACCGCCATCACCCGCGGCTCGACCGGGTGGATGATCAGGTTGCCCAGTCGGAAGTCGCCGTGCATCAGCACCGCTGGCTGCGGTGGCGGCAGATGCGCCTGCAACCAGGCGGCCAGTTGTTCCATCTCAGGCAGCTCGTCGGTTTGCGCCGCACGGTACTGGCGCGTCCAGCGCTCCACCAAGCGGGCGAGGAAGTTATCGGGTTTGCCGAAGTCCGACAGGCCGACGGCTGCCGGATCCACCGCATGCAGGCGGGCCAGCGTCGAGATCATCGCCTCGGACACAGCCCCGCGCTCCTGCGCTGAGCAGCCGGGCATCGCAGGGTCGCTGAAGATGCGACCTTCCACCCGGTCCATCAGGAAGAAGCTCTGCCCCAGCACCGCCGGGTCTTCGCACAGGAAATGCGTCCTGGGCACCGGCACGTCGGTGCCGGCCAGTGCCCGCATCAGGCGGTATTCGCGGTCGACCTGGTGCGCCGAGGGCAGCAACTGGCCAGCCGGGCGCTTGCGCAGCACATACTCGCAGCGTTCGCCGGCGGTCGTGCGCGTACTCAGCGCATAGGTTGGATTGGAATAACCTCCGGGAAACTGCCGCAGCTGAAGAAGTTGTTCATGAGCTTTTAAGTGGGTCGAAAGATAGCGATCAAGCGCTTGTTCGTCCAGCCGGTTTTGCGGCAGCACGTCGATCGTGTGGTTGAGCATCGGGTGGCGGGCTTTCTTCTCGTTCAGGGCCGGCGCCAAAACACCAGCCGGCGCTGCAGCAGTTGCACCGCCAAGCCTGCGGCCACGCCGATCGCGCACAGCACCAGGATGGCAGCGAACATCATCGACACGTCCAGTTCCAGCGAGCGCGCCTTGATCACATAGCCCAGACCCTCGGTGGCGGCGATGAACTCCGACACCACCACGCCGATCAGGCTGAAGACGACGGCCACCTGCAGCGCGGCGAACAGGTAAGGTGCGGCCGCCGGGATGCGCAGGTTCCACAGCGTGTGCAGCGGGGATGCGGCGCAGGCGCGGTACAGGTCGAGGTGCGCAGCGTCAACTGCGCGCAGCCCAGCCACTGCTGCCAGAAAGGCCGGAAAAAAGGTCAGCATCGCTGCGGTGAAGACCTTGGACGCGATGCCGAAGCCGAGGTAGGCGACCACCAGCGGCGCCAACGCAACCTTAGGGATCGACTGCATCGCGGTGACCACCGGCAACACGAACATCTCCAGCAGCGGCACCAGCACCACCAGCGCGCCCGCGGCAACGCCAAGGCTGACCCCAATGGTCAGGCCAAGCATGGCGGCCTGGCCCGTGGCCAGGATGTGGGCGTGCAGCGTGCCTGCGATCAGACCCGCGTGCAGCGCGCCCGCCACATCGTGTGGTGAAGGCAGCACGGATTTGTCGAGTCCGCCCGGCCTTGTCACCGCCCACCACCACAGCGTCAGGAGGGTCAGCGTCGACAGCGAGCCAGCGGCGGTCTTGAGGCGGTCTTTCATGCTGTGGCCTGCACCGCAGCGGGGTCGCGCTGCCAGAACAAGAGCTTGCGCCGCAGCCAACGCAAGGCCGCGCTGGCCGTGACGCCGATGGCCGCTAGCACCGCCACGGCACCGAACACGGTCGCCATGTCCAGGGTGGCGGACGCCGCCTGGATGCGCACGCCCAGCCCCCGTTCGCCAGCCACCAGTTCCATCACCACCGCAGCCAGCAGCGCGAACACCACCGAGATTTCCAGCCCCACGAAGACCTGCGGTGCTGCCGACGGCAGCCTCACCGACCAGAGGATGCGCAACTCGCCCGCGCCGCTGACGCGGTACAGGTCGACCAGGTTTTGATCGACCGCGCGCAAGCCGGTCAAGCTGTTGACGAAGATCGGATAGATGCAGGCCAGTGCCACCAGCGCCACGCTGCTTTGCATGCCGAAGCCAACCCACAGGTAGAGCAGCGGCGCGAGCGCCACCTTCGGGATGGACTGGAAGGCCATCAGCGGCACCAACAGCATGCGCTCCAAGGGGCGGCACATCGCCATGGCCGCAGCCAGACCGAAGGCCAGCAGCGCGCCGATGAGGTAGCCGAGGACGGCCGCGCTCAGCGTGGCGAGCGCATCGCCCTGGATCTCGCCCGAGCGCAGTCCCGTTGCCAGCCCTTGCAGGGTGATCCAGGGGTCGGGCAGCAGCATCGCCGGCGCACCGAACACTCGCGTGGCGAGCCACCATGCCAGCAGCAGCAGCCCCAAGGTGATGAAAGGTGCCAGCGCCGGCAGCCAGCGCCGCGGCCCGCTCACGCCGGCTCCATGCGCGCGAAGACTTGGCGCAGTTCGTTGGTCAGCGCAGCAAAGCGCGGTGAACCCATGGTCTCGATGTTTCGAGGCCGCGGTAGATCGATCTCCAGTGTCTGCACCACCCGACCAGGGCGCGGCGACATCACCACGACCCGATCGGACAGGAACACGGCCTCAGGGATCGAATGGGTGATGAACAGCACCGATTTGCCGGTGCCGCGCCAGATTCGCTGCAATTCCACCATCATGTTTTCGCGCGTCATCGCGTCGAGCGCGGCGAAAGGCTCGTCCATCAGCAGCAGCGCCGGGTCGTGCACCAGCGCGCGCGCGATGCCCACCCGCTGTTGCATGCCGCCCGACAACTCGTGCGGGTAGTGGCTGGCGAAGGCCTCCAGCTTGACCATGCGCAGCAGGTCGAGTGCTCGCCGGCGCGCGACGCCAACATCTGCGCCGCGAGCGCGCACCGGCACCAGCACGTTGTCCAGCACGTTCTTCCACGGCAACAGCGTCGGCTGCTGGAACACGATACCGACTTCGGGTCGCGGCCCTTCGATGGGCCGTCCGGCCAAGGCGATGCTGCCGCCGCTGGGACGCAGCAGGCCGCAGGCCAACTTCAGCAGCGTCGACTTGCCGCAGCCCGAGGGGCCCAGCACCGAGACGAAAGCGCCTGGCTCGACATCGAAGTCGAGTTGCAGCAGGGCTTGCACGGGCCCCCGGCTGGAGGCATAGGCCAGGTCGAGCTTGCGTATCGACAGCGCAGCCTGTGCGGAGCCCTCAGATGCCTGCTGCATCAAAGCCTCAGCGCGCCTTGCGCTGGATGATCAGCGCATCGAACTTGTTGTACTCTGGAACGAACTGGTTGGTGAACACGTCGTTGGCCGTCACGCCAGCGCCGGCCACGATGGTGCCCGCTTGCTCCAGCACCTTGACGTAGGTGTCGACCACCGAGGGCTCGAATGCGCCGTAGTTCGGGTTGCGTTTGAGTGCGTACTCGATCGCGCTGTAGTTGGCCTGCAGCACGGCCACCGCACCCTGGATCCACTCGGCTTCCTTCTCGGCAACGGGCTTGCTGGTGGGGTCGAATTGCCAGAAGGCGCGCGCGCACTTCTCGGGCGCCGCAGAGCAAGCGACCGATGATTTGGCGATCGCACGACCCATGCCCGCGACCAACTGTGGTCGCTCGCGGATCGTGTCGACATGCGCCATCATCGCCGACGAGAAGATCGGTCGCAGCTTGTCGGAGTGCGGCACGCGGCGGATCGCCAAGCCCGAGAGCGCCATCTTGGCGTCCTCGGTGGCCCACAGGTTCAGCGCGTCAACTTTGCCCTCCTGCAATTGCTTCCAGGCGGCGGGGCCGCTGCCCACCGGCACCAGGCTCACGTCCTTCGGCACCGTCAGGCCATGCTCGTGCAACTGGGCGCGCGTCATCATCAGGTTGCCGGCGGCCATGCTGACCACGCCGACGCGCTTGCCTTTGAGGTCAGCCCAGGTCTTGATCGGACTGTCGGCGCGCACCGCGACGTCGTAGACCGTCGAGGCCAGGTAGTTGTAGACGAAGCGCACCGGCACCGGTGTTTTCTTGGCGGCATTGGCGATCACCAGCGACGACTCGCCCAGAGCGAACAGCAAGGACTTGTTGGCCAACTGCGGCACCACGACCGCGCTGCCGCCGGTGAAGCCGGCGAGTTGAAGGTCAATGCCTTCCTCAGCAAAAAATCCTAGCTCTTTGCCGTAGAGCAGGTCGCTGTATTGCGAACCGACCGTGGTTGGAATTGCCAGTACGATTTTTTCGGTGGCTTGGGCGGGTAGAGCAAGCACCAAGCCGGCGGCCAGCAAGAGGTGGCGCATTGCTTTCAATTTTTTGTCTCCTGTGGGGGCTGCGAGGCGGTCGATGACCTGCAGCCATGGTTGCAGCAATGGGTCCGCAGGGGATCGTCCATTCCGACGAAATTGAGCGTGACCTGTGGCGGCGAGCACAGCCCGACAGCGGGCGCGCTGCGATGCCTGGCGTTGTCATTGTGGGGCATGTTGTCCGCGTCTCTTCGACAGGCCTGTCGATCACTGCGATCCGGACAATTGCTGGGCAATGACCTGCACGCCCTGATCGATTCGGTCGATCGGAATCGACGAATAACCGATGCGCAAGTGGTGGGTCGGTGGACGAAGACCTGCGAAGAACACATCCCCGGGCTCGACCACTACGCCGCGCTGGTACAAGCGTGCGGCGAGATCCCGGGTATTGACACTGGAATGAGCGCTGACCCAAAGAGCCGAACCGCCTTGCGCCGACATGGGCAGCAGACCAGGCGCGTATTTTTCCAGACTCGCCCGCAGCGTTCGAGCACGATCGCGATAGGCCAGGTTCAGACGCCTCACGAAGGCCTCTTGATGGCCGTGGGCGATGAAGTTGGCGGCGACTTGCTGATTGTTGGTCGGCACATGCCGCATCACGAGCCTTCGCAAGGCTCGCATTTCACTGATGACGGGTGCCGGCGCCACCACATAGCCCAGCCGCAAACCGTGTGCCAGGGTCTTGGACAGGCTTCCCACATAGATCACCCTCGCATGCGTGTCGAGGCTCTTGAGTGCTGGCGTAGGACGCCCGGAGAAATTGAGCTCGCTTTCGTGATCGTCTTCAATCACCACGAAGTCGTCCAGTTCGGCCCGCGCCAGCAGTTCGAGCCGACGCTGCAAAGGCATGGTGACCGTGGTGGGGCACTGATGGCTCGGTGTCACATAGATGTAGCTGCAACCCGAAAGCGCAGCGCCGAGAACCAGGCCTTCGTCGTCAATCCGAAGCGGCTTGATGTGCCGCGTGCGCAGCAGAAAGTTGTTGCGCGCATCGGGGTAACCCGGATTTTCCATGCCGACCGTGGTCGAAGGGCCGACCAGCAGGCTGGCCAGTAAAAATGTGGCTTGCTGTGCGCCGCTGGTGACCAAAATTTCGTCGCGGTCGGCCCAAATGCCCCGCGCCGGCAGCAAGCGTCTATGGATCTGATCGACCAGTGAATCGTCGTCGCGATCGAGGTGATCCGGGGCCCAGCGGCGAACCGCACTTGAGTTGAGCGATTCCATCACACACTCGCGCCAGTCAGCGGTGGGAAACAAGCTGGCGTCGAACTGGCCGTAGATGAACGGGAAGGGCTGGCGTTGCCAGTCGATGGGCTTGCTGATGTTGCGTTGCTCGGTCGGGCGCATCTTCAGGCGTTCGTCCCAGTGGACAGTCCCGGGTGCAGTGGGTACATCGGCGCGCTGGCGCGCGTCCAGGTAGGTCGCCTGCAAATCCTCGCTGACAAAGAAACCGCTGCGTGGGCGGGCGACGATCAAGCCCTTGTCGCCGAGCGCCTGCAAGGCCAGTGTCACCGTGGTGCGAGACAGGCCAAGTGTCTTGGCGAGCAGTCGGCTGGAAGGCAGTGCCTCCCCCGGAGACAGGAACCCGTCCATCACCGCATGCACGAGCATGTCGCGCAATCGGCCCTGCAAAGTGTCCGACCGACTCTCGAAGCGCCGAAAGAGGCGGGTCCACATCAAGTCGCTGGTGCGGGCACGGCGGGTCATGTCTGCCTGTTCACGTGAAAGAGCAAGCGCTTCGCTTGGTACGCGAGCCGCAGCATTCTGGCCTTACGAATATACCTTATCTGGACTTAAACAGAACCGATGGCGGTCGCTATCATTTGGCGATTCGTGGCGCGGGCCACCCGCAGCGAAAAACGATAGAGGTCCAGTTTTGGCCGTCGAGTATCTGAAGAAAGCCAAGCCACCGACGCCTGCGATCGAGCTCGCGACCCAGGACAGGGTGCGTTCGATGCTGGACGAGATCGAGGGGGGTGGCGAGGAAGCGGTGCGACGATTCGCCCGCGATCTTGATGGCTATCACGGAGACGTCGTCCTCGGCGAGTCGCAACTCGCAGCCGCCGAGAAGTCTCTCAGCGAAGGCATCAAGAGCGATATTCGGTTTGCGCGCGACCGGGTACAGCATTTCGCGCGGCTGCAGCGCGAGTCGCTGCTGGAGTTTCAGGCTGACCTGCTACCGGGCTTGACCGTCGGACAGCGGCTGATCCCCTGCAAGACGGCCGGCTGCTATGTGCCCGGCGGGCGTTACGCGCATGCAGCCAGCGCCATCATGAGTGTGGGCACAGCGCAGGTGGCCGGCGTTGGGCACATCGTCGCCACATCACCGGCTACCCGCAGTCACGACGTTCATCCGGCGATCCTGTACGCAATGAAACTGTGCGGGGCCCACACGGTGCTGGCGCTCGGCGGCGTGCAGGCGGTCGCGGCGCTTGCTTTTGGCCTCTTCAGCGGACGCGAGGCGGACATCATCGTTGGGCCCGGCAATCGGTTCGTGGCAGAGGCGAAGCGACTGCTGTACGGGCGCGTCGGGATCGATGTTGTGGCGGGACCGACCGAATCGGCGGTGATCGCCGACGAGACCGCAGACCCTGTGGTGGTGGTCGCGGATCTGATCGGCCAAGCGGAGCACGGCCCCGATTCGCCGGTTTGGCTGATGACCAGTTCGCGAGCGCTGGGCCAGGAAGTCATCCGCTTGGCGCCGGCCGCGATTGCTGCGTTGCCGGAACTCGCCCGCGAAGCCGCTGGCGCGGCCTGGCGTGACCACGCCGAAGTGGTGTTGTGTGACAGCCGTGAGGAAATCGTCGAGGTCAGTGACCGCTATGCCTGCGAACACCTGCAGGTGATGGCGGCCGATCTCGATTGGTGGCTGGCCAAGCTGAGCAACTACGGTTCACTGTTCCTCGGTGAGGAAACAACAGTGGCCTATGGCGACAAGTGCAGCGGACCGAACCACATCCTGCCGACCAAGGGTGCATCTCGTTATACGGGCGGCCTGAGTGTGGGCAAGTTCATCAAGACGGTGACCTGGCAGCGGCTGAATCGCGAAGCCTCGCGTACCGTGGGTCAGGTTGCGGCCCGCATCTCCCGGCTTGAGGGCATGGAAGGTCATGCCCGCAGCGGCGATGTTCGCCTGAGCAAGTACTACCCCGGGGAAGCCTTCGATTTGGGCAGTCTCGGCGGCCAGGCGCATTGAAGCGAAGGGCCTGCACATGTCAGACCGGCCATCCAGTCCTGCGCTTCAGCTCGATCTGACCCAGCAAGAGCCCATCCCGCCAGCCGGGGTTGATGCCGCTGTGGCGCTGATGGCCAGCGGCCGCTTGCACCGTTACGGCGAGACCGGTGGCAAGGCCAGCGAGGTGTCGATGCTCGAGGTCGAGTTCGCGCGCGAACTGGGTGCCCGATACTGTGTCGCGATGAACTCGTGCGGATCGACCTTGTTCGTCGCGCTCAAGTCCGCGGGCGTCAAGCCCGGTGACGCCGTGATGTCGAACTGCTTCACGCTCGCACCCGTGCCGGGCGCCATCGCCCATGTCGGCGCGCAGCCGGTCCTGATCGACGTGACCGACGATTACACGATCGATCTGGACGATCTCGACGCGAAGGCGGCCGCCAGCGGCGCACGGACCCTGTTGCTGTCGCACATGCGGGGCCACATCTGCGACATGGACCGACTCGCCCAGATCTGCGGTCGGCATCAGGTCCAGATCATCGAGGACTGCGCCCACACCATGGGTGCTGGCTGGGCGGGCAAGCCCACCGGCACCTGGGGACGCGCCGGCTGTTTCAGTCTGCAAAGCTACAAACATGCGAACAGCGGTGAAGGCGGCTTGCTGGTCACCGACGACGAAGACCTGGCCGCGCAAGCCGTTCTGTATTCCGGCAGTTACATGCTGTATTCGTCGCATCGGGCAGCTCCTTCGCCCGAGGTCTTCGAGCGCTGGAAGTACCTGACGCCCAACTTCAGCCTGCGCATGAGCAATCTCGCCGCCGCGATCGCTCGGCCGCAGTTGGGCGCCGTGCTGGCCGACCGGTGCCGACGCTGGAATGAGCGTTATGCCTGGCTGGCCGCCGCGCTGGACGATGTGCCGCATCTGCGCTTGCCGCAGCGCCCGGTCGACGAGCAGTATGTGGCGAGTTCGTTCCAGTTTTCGCTGGTCGATCTGCCGCGCGAGGCCGTCCGTCAGTTCATCGAGGGATGCGCCCTGCAAGGCCTTCACATCAAGTGGTTCGGCGCCGATGAGCCGGCCGGTTTTACCAGTGTCTGGACCCATTGGCGCTATTTCGGCCAGGCGCAAACCTTGCCGCAAGCCCAGCGAGTGCTGGGTGGCCTGTGTGACCTTCGGCTGCCCTTGGTTCTGTCCCACCCCGATTGCGAAGCGATGGCCGCTGTGATCCGGGCTTGCCTGTCTTCGGTCGTCGCCCGATGCTGCGCCTGATCGTTTCACGCTTGGTCAGCGCCTTGCCGGTATTGCTGATCGTGAGCCTGATCTCGTTCTTTCTGATGCGCATGGTGCCGGGCGATCCGACGATCGTGATGGGCGGGCTGCAGTCGACACCGCAAGAGCGTGAGGCGATCCGCCAGGCGCTGGGTCTGGACCAGTCGCTGGCGGTGCAACTCGGGCGCTGGTTCGCCGGCCTGGCCCGAGGCGATCTCGGCCGCTCGGTGCTGCTGGGCCGCGAAGTCTCGAGCATTGCGGCCGAGCGTTTGCCGGTCACCTTCTCGATTGCGATCTACGCATTCTTTCTCACGCTGGTGCTGGGCATCATGGCCGGCGTCGTGTCTGCGCTGCGTCAGAACACCTGGGTCGACCAGTTGCTGATGACTGCCGCTGTGGTCGGCGTCTCGCTGCCGAACTTCTGGCTGGCTTTGATGCTGATCGTGCTGTTTGCGGTCGAGCTCCGCTGGCTGCCCGCCGGCGGCTACGTGCCGTTCACACAGGACGCCTGGCTTTGGTTTCGCGGTGCCACCTTGCCTGCGCTGTCGCTGGCGCTGCTGCAGATCGGATTGCTGGCGCGAATCACCCGCTCGACCATGCTCGAAGTGCTGCGGCAGGACTATGTGCGCACTGCAAAAGCCAAAGGCCTGAGCCATTTCAAGGTGGTGGTCAAGCATGCGTTCACCAACACGCTGATCCCCGTGCTGACGACGATCGGTCATATTTTCAGCTTGCTGATCGGCGGCTCGATCGTCATCGAGACCGTGTTCTCGATCCCGGGCTTCGGCCTGCTGCTCGGTTCGGCGATCTTGAGCCGCGACTATCCGGTGATTCAGGGCGGCTTGCTGCTGTTCGCCGCGATGCTGGTGTTGCTCAACATCCTGGTGGACCTGGTCTATGCCAAGCTCGATCCGCGGATCCGCTATGACGTCGATCACTGAACCCCGGGTCCGCGCCGGCAGCGCAGCCGAGCCGGCTCGCCGCTGGTGGCGCAGCAACACCTGGCGGCGCCTGATGGCACACAGGATGTTCGTCATCGGTGCCTTGCTTTTTGGTCTGATCTTGCTCGCGACGCTGCTCGCGCCGTGGATCGCTTCGGTGGATCCGATGAAGCTGTCGATGCGCAACCGCTTCAAGCCGCCTGGCGCGCAGTTTTGGTTCGGCACCGACAACCTGGGCCGCGACCTGTTCAGCCGCGTTCTGCATGGCGGGCAGGTGTCCTTGCTGGTCGGATTCGTGGTGGTGGTGGTCAATGGCATCGTCGGGGTGGGCATTGGCGCTGTTGCCGGGTATTTCCGTCGCTTCGACAATGTCTTGATGCGCTGCATGGATGCGGTGATGGCCTTCCCGGCCATCATGCTGGCGCTGGGCATCGCCGCGGCGCTGGGGCCCTCGATGGCCAATGCCATGATCGCGCTGGCCATCGTCGCGGTCCCGCGCAATGCCCGGCTGGTCCGCGCGACCTTCCTGGTGATCCGAGAGATGCCTTATGTCGAAGCGGCGGTCGCCGCGGGGGCCAGGCCCATGCGCATCATCCTGACCCATATCCTGCCGAACTGCATGGCGCCGCTGGTGGTGGCCTTGACCTTCGTGTTCGCCTATGCGGTCTTGTCCGAGGCGGTGCTCAGTTTTCTCGGGGTCGGTACGCCGCCGCCTGCGCCGAGTTGGGGCGGCATCATCGCTGAGGGCCGCCACTACATGCGCGATGCCCCGTGGATCGTATTGATCCCAGGCGCTGTGCTCGCGATCACGGTGCTGAGCCTGAACCTGCTGGGAGATGGTCTGCGCGACGTGCTCGATCCCAAGCTGAAGGTGCAGCAGGCATGAACGGCCCTGCTAGCGATCCCGTGCTGTCCGTGCGCAAGCTCGGTGTGTCGTTTCGCACCGACGGCGGCGAGATCCGCGCGGTCGAGGGGGTGTCATTCGATCTTGCGCGGCGCGAGGTGCTCGGCATTGTCGGCGAGTCTGGCAGCGGCAAGAGCGTCACCGCGCTGGCGATCATGCGTTTGCTGCCGGAGCCGCCGGCCCGTATCCACAGCGGGCAGGTCTGGTTCGGCGGACGCGATCTGTTGACATTGAGCGAGTCCGCGATGCGCAAAGTGCGGGGCGCCTCGGTGTCGATGATCTTCCAGGAGCCGATGACCTCGCTGAATCCAGTGTTCACCGTCGGCGACCAGATCATCGAGACGATCACAGCCCATGAGAAGCTGAGCCGGGCCCAGGCTCGAGTTCGGGCGATCGACCTGTTGGCCAAGGTCGGCATACCGTTGCCGGCCCGGCGTGTCGACGACCATCCGCACGAGATGTCAGGCGGTCAGCGCCAGCGTGTGATGATCGCGATGGCGCTGGCCTGCAAGCCGCAGGTCTTGCTTGCCGACGAACCGACCACGGCGCTGGACGTGACGATTCAGGCGCAGATCCTGGAGTTGCTGCGAAGTCTGCAAGCGGAATTCGAGATGTCGGTGGTGATGATCACGCACAACATGGGCGTGATCGCCGACTTCGCCGACCGGGTACTGGTGATGTACGCCGGCCAGGTGGTCGAAGAAGCC
>CALQBT020000030.1 GCA_943328885.2 Bordetella parapertussis
ATTGGTTGATCCATCGAAAGATATCATGATCTCGCACGACGACAACGAGCTGCTGGTGCGCGTGGGCCCTGGCACCGACATGGGCCGGATGATGCGGTTGTACTGGATCCCGTTCCTGCTGGCGCGCGATCTTGAGGTCGACGGCCAACCGCACCGGGTTCGCCTGCTCTGCGAGGATCTGGTCGCGTTCCGCGATTCGGCCGGCCGCGTCGGTCTGGTCGACCATGCTTGCCCGCACCGCGGCGCGCCGATGGTCTTCGCGCGCAACGAGCACGAAGGCCTGCGCTGCATGTACCACGGCTGGAAGTTCGCCGTCGACGGCAGCTGCAAGCAGATGCCGGCCGAGCCCAATGGCGAGCGCATGTGCCAGAGCGTGCGGATCAAGTCTTACCCGGTGCAAGAGCGGCATGGCGTGCTGTGGACCTACATGGGCCCGGACAAGACAGCGCCGCCTTTGCCGCAGCTCGAATGGAACCTGGTGCCCGAAGAGCGCGTGGCGCTGTCGATGCGCGTCCAGGAGTGCAACTGGCTGCAGGCGCTCGAAGGCGAGATCGATTCGGCGCATGCTGCGATCCTGCACGGGCGGGTCGATGAAGCCGGCGTGATCAACCAATGGCGACAGGCGCAGGACTTGATGCCCAAGTTCGAATGCGAGCTGCACGGCGCCGGGGTCAACATCGCGGCGCGACGCAAGGCCGGTGATGGTCAGGAATACATCCGCGTCAACCAGTTTCTGATGCCGTTCTGGACCCTGGTGCCGCCGCAGAAGCAGTTTCCCGAACTCAGCGGCCATGCCTGGGTGCCGGTCGACGACGAACACACGCTGTGCCTGATGTTCTCTTACCACCCCAGCGAGCCGCTCTACGAGAAGTCGCGCCAGGTGTTCAAGCATGGGCACCGCGGTCGCGATACCGGCCATCCTTCAGACGCGTCGTTCGAGCCGCGGCCGGTGACCGACCCCTTCCCGAAGTATTGGAGCCGCTACAACCGCGCCAATGCCTACCAGTTCGATCACGAGTTGCAGAAGAAGACCTTCAACTCCGGCGTACCAGGGTTGTGGACCCAGGACGCGGCCTACCAGTCGGGTGTGGTGGCCATCTACGACCGCACGCAAGAGCACCTGGGCGTGACCGACACCGGTATCGTTCGCACCCGCCGGCTGCTGATCGACTCGGCGCGCCAACTCGCCAAAGCCGGTCAGCGCCCGGTCTCTGCCGAACGGCCTGAGCTGTCGATGTGGCGCGCGGTCTCGCTGACCTTGCCCACCGGCACCGACTGGCGCGAGGCAGGCGGCGAGTTCATGCGGGCCCGGCTCGGGCAGGACTTTGGCTACACGCCCTGACACCCCATGCTCGATCGATTGACGGAGGAATTTCCGCCCCACTCGCCGCGCCAGGCTGGCGCCGCGCTGGCGCTGCAAGGTGTGCGCGTGGTCGACTTCTCGCACTTCATCGCCGGCCCGCTCGCGACGATGTTTTTGGCCGACCTGGGTGCCGACGTCATCAAGATCGAGCCCCCGGGCCGCGGCGATGACCTGCGGCGCTACCCGCCCGAGCTGCCGCAGCTGCCTGACCAAGGCGGGCCATTTCTGTGGAGCAACCGCGGCAAGCGCAGCGTCGCGCTCGACCTGAAGAATCCGCAAGGCCTGGCGCTGGCGCGCGAACTGATCCAAGGCGCCGACGTGCTGGTCGAGAACTTCTCCACCGGCGTGATGGAGCGCTTCGGCTTGGGACAGGCCGAATGTCGCGCAGCCCACCCGCGGCTGATTTACTGCTCGGTCTCGGCCTATGGCCGCGACGGGCCATTTGCCGACCGCATGGGCTTCGACCCGGTGGTGCAGGCCGAGAGTGGTTTTGTTTCGATGAACGGCTACCCCGATCGCCAGGGCGTGCGGGCCTCGGCCGCGGTGATGGACATGGGCACCGCGATGATGGTCAGCAACGCGGTGCTGGCCGCGCTGTTTGCGCGCACCCACCAGGGTGTGGGCCAGTTCGTCGAGGTGGGCCTGTACGACACCGGGCTGCTGATGACCGGCTGGGCGACGATGCAGCATTTGCTGACCGGCAAGGAGCCGCAGCGCCACGGCAACGTCAGCCCTGACACCTGCCCCTCGGGGGTGTTCAGCGCCAGCGATCAGGACTTCTACATCAACTGCGGCAACGACCGCGTTTTCCACCGTCTGGCCGCGGACGTGCTGGCGCGCCACGACCTGGCGCAGGATCCGGGGCTGGCGGGTCGCCAAGGCCGCACCGCCAGGCGCGACGAGTTGTTTCGCGTGCTGGGCGAGGAGTTCGCCCGCCAACCCTGGGCGCACTGGAGCGCGCGAATGCGCGAGGCCGGCGTGCCCTGCGGCCTGGTTCGCAGCGTCGGCCAGGCGCTGCGCTCGGACGAGACCCGGGCCCGCGGCATCGTCAGCTGGATTGAGCACCCCAGCGCTGGACCGATTCCCAACATCGCGCCGCCCTGGCGTTTCTCGGGCACGCCGGTGGCCGACCCGGTGGCCGCGCCGACCATCGGCCAGCACACCAAAGAAGTGCTGCACGAACTGCTGGGTCATGATGACGCGAGCCTCGCCGCGCTCGCGGCCAGCGGTGCGTTTGGCGCACCGAGGCCCGCATGAGTCGCAGCCTGCGCGGCCGGGTTGCGGTAGCAGGCATCGGCGAAACCCGTTATTACAAGCACGGCCAGTCGCCGCTGCCCGAGTTCCGGCTGGCCCTGCAGGCGATTCTGGCAGCCTGCGCCGACGCGGGCATCAACCCGCACGACGTCGACGGTTTCGCGTCGTACAGCAACGATCGCAGCGACCCTTCACGACTGGCGGCTGCGCTGGGCCTGAAGCGGCTGCGCTCGACGACGATGCAGTGGGGTGGCGGGGGCGGCGGCTGTGCGGCGGCGGTGGCCAATGGGGCGGCTGCGATCGCCGGCGGGCTGGCCGACTGCGTGGTGGTGTTCCGGGCGCTGGCCCAAGGCGCGCACGGCCGCTTCGGCCAGGCCAAGCCTGCGGCCACGGCGGGCGCCGAGATGGCTTACATGGCGCCTTACGGCGTGCTCAGTCCGGCGCAGAAGTACGCGATGAAGGTGCGCCGCTACATGCACGAGCATGGCGTGCGGCAGCAGGCGCTGCGCGCGGTGGCGCTCGCGTCGTACCACCATGCCCAGTCCAACCCGCGCGCGGTGATGCATGGCAAGCCGCTGGACGAGGCCAAATATGACGCCTCGCGCTGGATCGTCGAGCCCTTCCACCTCTACGACCTGTGTCTGGAGAACGACGGTGCCGCGGCAATTGTGCTGGTCAGCGCGGAGCGCGCGCGAGACCTGCCTCAGCCGCCGGTCTACCTGATGGGCGCGGCCACCGGCAGCGACCACCGAACCTTTGCCAGCGCTCACAACGCGCCGAACTACGCGAGCGCCAGCTTCGTCAACGTGGCGCAGGAGCTCTACCGGATGGCCGGTGTCGGCCCGGCCGATGTGGGCAGCGTGCAGGCCTACGAGAACTTCACCGGCGGCGTCGTGATGGCGCTGGCCGAGCATGGATTCTTCAAGCCCGATGAGGCCAATGACTTCATGACGCTGGCCAACCTGAGCGCGCCCGACGGCAGGCTGCCGCTCAACACCAGTGGCGGCAACCTGGCCGAGTGCTATATGCACGGATTCGAGCTGGTGCTCGAGGCGGTGCGGCAGGTTCGAAAGACCTCGACCGCGCAAGCCCCGCGCAGCGACCTGGCGCTGGTCATCGGCGGGCCCTTGGTCACACCGGTGAGCAGCCTGCTGCTCGGATCGGCGCAAGCGCTGTGACGAACGACTCGAGCCCCATGACCGATCTGCCGACCTACCTGCCCTCGGGCTTGCCCGCGCCCTTGGACGAGGAGGGTGTTGCCGCGCCTTTTTGGCAAGGTCTGCAACAAGGCGTGCTGCGGGTCCAGCGCTGCGCGTCTTGCGCCACCTGGCAGTTCGGCGGCGAGTGGCTGTGCCACGCTTGCCATGCGTTCGACCCGGCATGGGTCGAGGTCGCGCCCGAGGGCCGGCTCTACAGTTGGGAGCGGGTCTGGCACCCGGTCCACCCGGCACTGCAAGCCTGTGGGCCTTACCTGGCGGTGCTGGTCGAGTTGCCGCATGCCGGCGGTCTGCGCATGTTGGGCAACCTGCTCGGCGATCCGATGCAAACACCGCAGATCGGCGCCGAGCTGCAGGGCGTGTTCGAACCGCATCCCGCGGGGCCGAACCAGCCGGCATATTCGCTGTTGCAGTGGCGTCTGCGTTGAGCAGGAGGCAGGCCTGTCAAGCTGTGCAAAGCCCTGCCGCCGGGCCGTCACCCCTTGATATCGGCCTTCTTCACCACCGGGCCCCATAGCTCGAGCTCGCTGCGGATCAGTCGCTCCATCTCCTGGGGCGTGCTGCTGCGAGGCTCGACGTTGCGGTCGATGAAGAGCTTGCGGACCTCGGGCCTGGCCACTGCGCGGACGATCGCGGCGTTGAGCTTGGCGGCGATCGCGTCGGGCAGGCCGCGCGGCGCCAACACGCCAAACCAGACCACGCTGCTGAAGCCGGGCACGTCTTCGCTGATGGCCGGCAGGCCGGGCAGCACCTCGGTGCGCTGAGCTGACGCCACCGCCAGGTAGCGGATGCGGCCGGCTTGCACCATCGCGGCACCATCCAAGCCGGTGACAAAAGCCATGTGGACCTGGCCGCCGGCAAACGCGGTGACGAGCGGCGCGCCGCCGGCATAAGGGATGTGCTGCAGCCGGGTGCCGGCACGGTCGTTGAAGAATTCGCCGGCCAGGTGCGAGCTGCCGCCGATGCCGGTGGAGCCGTAGTTCAGGCTCGTGCCCTGTTGTTGCGCCCAGCTGACGAAGTCCTTGACGGTCTTGTGCGGGCTGTCGGCCGCCACCGCCAGGATCAGCGGCACGGCGACCACGGTCGACAGCGGCCGGAAATCCTTCAGCACGTCATAAGGCAACTTGCGCAGCAGCGACGCTGTCGCGCTGGGTCCGCTGTTGCCGAACACCAGCGTGTAGCCATCGGGCGCTGCCTTGGCCACCAGGTCGGTGCCCATCGTGCCGCTGGCGCCGGCTTTGTTGTCGATCAGCACGGGCTGGCCCAGCAGTTCCTGCAAGGGCTGCTGGATGGCGCGCGCGAGCTGGTCCGTCGTGCCGCCGGCAGGGTAGGGGACGACGATGCGGATCGGCTTGCTGGGGTAGACGTCTTGGGCCTGCGCCGACGCGGTGCTGGCAACGCTGGCCCAGGCCAGGCCGCAGCCCAGCGCGGCCCATTGCATCAATATTCGGCGGTTCTGGCTTGGCATGCGGTGTCTCCGATGGCTTGGTGGGGGTGGTGTCACAGGGCGCCCAGTGTGCGCAGGGCTTGGGTCAGGTGGGGTTTGTCGATCATCACGCCGTCCAGGCTCAGTGCGCCGGCGTCGGGTTGGGCGGCGAAAGCCGCGACGATGCGCCGCGCCTGCGCCTGTTCGGCCTCGTTGGGCGAGTAAGCCTCGTTGATGATCGGCACCTGGTCGGGGTGGATTGCGATGCGCCCGCGAAAACCGCGCCGACGCGAAGCGCGGCATGCGGCGGCCAAGCCCGCAGCGTCTCGAAAGTCGGTGTAGACCGTGTCGATGGCCACGACGTTGGCGGCAGTGGCCGCGCACAAGCACATCGAATTTGCCAGTGCATAGAGCGGCGACCAGTTGCCGTCCTCTTCGCGGTTGCTGACCGCGCCGATGGCTGCGGCCAGGTCTTCGGCGCCCCAGGTGATGCCTGCCAATCGGGACAAGGATCCCGCGGCACCGGCGAAGGACTGCATGTTGAGCATGGCTTGCGCGGTCTCGGTGGCCACCGGCACGATGCGCACCGCACCCGGGGCGATGCCGGAACGGGCCTCGAGCGCATCCAGACAAAAGCCCAGACGCACGATGTCAGCGGCGCTGTGGGTCTTGGGCAGCATGATGCCGGCCAGGCCTGGTAGCACCACCGCGGCCAGGTCGTCCATCGCCAGACCGCTGTCGAGTGGGTTGATGCGAACGAACAATCGCGCGCTCAACTGCGCCGCCTGATCGGTGATGAACTCGGCGGCGCTGCCGCGCGCCGCGGCCTTGCGCGACGTTGCCACCGCATCCTCCAGGTCAAGGATCAGCACATCGGCCGGGCTGCCGAGCGCCTTGGCCAGCTTGCGCTGACTGTCGGCCGGCACGAAGAGCATGGACCTGAGCTTCATGCCGGTGCCCTGAGCATCAAGGCTTGGCGCAGGCAGATGCAGATCTCTTCCCCACGCTGGTTCAAGCCCTGGTGCAGCAGGGTGACGATGCCGGCATTGGGCCGCGACTTGCTGCTGCGCAGTTCCTTGACAGTGGTGCGCGACCGGATGGTGTCGCCGTAGAAGACGGGGGAAGGGAATCGGGTGTCGGTCATGCCCAGGTTGGCCACCGTGGTGCCCAGGGTCGTGTCTTGCACCGACAGCCCGATCACCAGTCCGAGCGTGAACAGGCTGTTGACCAGCGGCCGGCCGAACTCGGTGGTCTTACAGTACTCGGCATCGATGTGCAGCGCCGCTGGGTTGTGGGTCGCATTGCAGAACCACATGTTGTCGGCTTCGGTGACGGTGCGCCGGATCTCGTGCTCGAAGGTCTGCCCGACGCTGAATTGTTCAAACCAGAGGCCTGCCATGGTGGATATTCCTTTCAAGACGCCAGCGCTGTGGTGTCGGGGTGTGAAGGGTGCGCAGGCTCAATATAACGAAAACCTGAAGCTTGCACAGCGCGTGCCCAAGCTGCGGCCTCAGCGCAAGCCCTGGCCCAAGGGCGGCGGGTCGCCGGCACTCTTGGGTGTGGCAGTTTGCTTGATGTGAATAACGATTAAATAAAGCGGCAATTCTCTGAGATGGCAGCAAGCCATACGAAGGTCTCACAATGGTGTTTGCGTTTATTTTGTCTCGAATAGTCGCGGTAATAAGGCTAATAATGAGCGGCCAAATGACGGCAAGATGACTCTCAGCCTGAAGCCCGATCACGGGAGTTTCGCGCTCTTCAGCGCCGAACCCCAGGTGACGGCGATGCGGCTTCTCGAATCTACGGTCGCGCCGCTGCCGCAGGAACGCCTTGATCTTGATGACCTCAATCCGGACCTGGCGTCGATCCGGCCGCTAGCCCGTCGCTCAGCTGGCAGCTGTTGCGCGGCTGGCCTGGTTTGGCAAGAAAACCCGTACCGGCAGCCGCTTGAGGCCGCTGACGAACGAGGCCTGCACCCAGGCCGGTTCGCCGTCGATTTCGAACCCGTCCACGCGCTCGAGCAACTCGCGCAGCAGCAACTGCAGCTCGAGCTTGGCCATGAACATGCCCAGGCAGACATGGACGCCGTAGCCGAAGCCGACATGGCGGTTCGGGCTGCGGTCGACGCGGAAGCTGAACGGGTCGTCGAACACCTCTTCGTCGCGGTTGGCCGAAGGGTAGGACATCAGCAGGTGTTCGCCCGCGCGGATGCTGCGGCCGCGCAGCGTGTAGTCCTCGGTCGAGGTGCGAAAAAAATGCTTGACCGGCGACACCCAGCGGATGATCTCGTCGACGGCTGAAGAGATCAGCGTCGGGTCGGCTTTGAGCTTGCGCCACTCTTCGGGTCGCTGCCGCCGAAATAGGCCTGGGTGATGCGCAGCAGCTTGGCCTCGTCCGATGCGGGCAGGCCCAGGATCATCATGATCACGCGCAGCGGGAACCACACCGCGACCTGCTGGTAGAAATCAAGCGCCGGGCCTTGCGCCAGCAACTCATCGACGGCACGCCGGGCCAGGTCGGCGATGCCCGCCTCCAGCTGGCGTTCGACCTCCAGCAGGTCGGCGTGCTTGGTGACGGTCCAGAACGGACGGAAGCCGTCGGGCTCGGTCCAGTGCACTGGATCCTGCTGGCGCAGCCGCGTGAACAACGCGTGCTGGGTCGCCAGATCGCCATAGCTCTTGTTGCTGGCGATGGCGTTGTCGAGTGAGCGGTCGATCATCGGGGAGTCTCCTGCCGAGGGGTCACAGCCTGGGTAGCACCGGACCATGCACCGGACCATGCACCGGACCATGCACCGAGCCGGGGCGGATGTCCCGCAGCATCGGCATGACGATGCGCTGGCGCAGCCCTCGGGTCAAGTCGGGCTTGCGCCCCGCAGCATTGCCGGCCGGGCATAGATGGCCCAGATCGGCGGGTTTTCTTCATGCCGGGGAACTCCATGACCGCCATCAGCCCTGTGGCCCGCCCCACAACTGCTTCAGACGCTCAGCGCGGCAATCCCAGCCCGCGCTGGGCGATCAGGCTGCGCTGGATTTCGTTGGTGCCGATGCTGATGACCCACATCAGCGAGTGCCGCAGGTTCTGCTCGTAGCGACCGTTGCGCAGCGCGCCCGGTGCATGCTGCGACAGCATGGCCGAAGGGCCCAGCAGCTCGAGTGCGGCTTCGCCGAAGCGCTCCATCAGCTCGCCCGAGAACACCTTGCTGATCGCACCCATCTCGGGCGGTGTCGTGCCGAGCGTGGCGAGCTCGGCGCAGTGGATCATCAGCTGGCGGCCGACCTCGACCTCCGCAGCCAACACACCGATGCGGTCGCGCACCAACGGGTCTTGTGGCAGGCCGGTGGCGGCGCGCAGGTCGCGGCACAGCAGGTCGAGCGCATGCGCGACCTTGAGCACAATGCCCCCACCGACCACGCCGCGCTCGTTCGCCAGCGCGTCGGTCAACACCTTCCAGCCACCGTTGACCGGGCCCAGCAGCGCATCGGCGGGCACGCGAACCTGGTCGTAGAAGATGTTGGCAAAGCTGCCGTCGTACATCGTCGTCGAGGGCTTGACGGTGATGCCGGGCGTGTCCATCGGCACGATGAACATGCTGATGCCGGCGTGTTGCGGCTTGGCGTCGCGGTCGGTGCGCGCGGCCAGGAACATGTACTTGCCCCAGTAGGTCGTGGTCCAGATCTTCTGGCCGTTGATCAGCCATTCGTCGCGGCCGCCGTCCGTGACGCGCACGGCGCTGGTGCGCAGCGACGCGAGGTCCGATCCGGCGTCGGGTTCGCTGTAGCCCATGCCGTGCATTGCCTGGCCGCGCAGAATTTCGGGCAGGTAGCGCGCTTGCTGCGCTGGTGTGCCGTACATCATCAGCGCATTGGACTGCACCGCGGCACCGATGCGCGGCGCTTCGGCGCGCTCCATCACCTCGAGGAAAGCGAGTTGCTCGAGCGGGCTGCGAGCCTGGCCGCCATGGTCGCGCGACCAGGCCATGCCGATCCAACCGGTGGCGCCCAGATCGAGCGCGAAGGACGGGTCGAACTCGCGGTCGTGGAAGGGCAGTTGGTCGAAATCGGCCTTGCGCTGGCCGCTCCAATGCTGTTGCAGCCAGGCGCGCACCTCGGCCCGGAAAGCATTGCCGGCCTCGCCGAGGTCGTACTCGGGCAGCGCGGCGTCGGCGTCGTCGAGCCAATGCGCGGCGAGCTCGCGCCTGGCCTGGGCAGCGCCGCCCAGCGCCAGCGTGTCGAGGTGGACGCGGCGGAAATGGCGCGGCGCTTCGTGCTCTTCGGCATAGCCGATCGCACCGAACGCATGGTGGGTCTCGAGCGAGACCTGGCGCAGCGCGCCGGAGGCGAAGGCGACCGCTGCCGACGCGAAGTAGCGCCACTGCGCGGCACCGAGGTCGAAAGCCTGGGCGGCGTGCTGCAGGGTCAGGCGTACGCCTTCGAGCGCGATCAGCTGGTTGGCCAGCTTGTGCTGAACGGCCTGGAAGCGGCCGATCGGTTGACCGAACTGCTGGCGCTGCTTGGCGTAGTCGACCGCGAGTTCGAAGGCGCGGCGCGCAGCGCCATGGGCGCGGGCCAGCAGCGCGACGCGGGCCACCAGGCGCAGGTCGATCAAGCGGCCGGCGTCGAGGTCGAAGATCTGGAACGCTGCGTCGCTCAAGCTGATCTCGCCGAGCCCCGGGCCGCCGAGCGCGCGCGTGGCCTGGGCCTGCAGCACCTCGACCAGCGCGAGTGATTTGAGGTCCGGCCTCACGATCAGCAGATGGCTTAGCGCCGGCGCCGCGTCGACGCAGCGCAGCCTGCCGCTGACGGTCGATGCGGTCCAGCGCAGCGTGGCCGCCTCGGTGTCCGGGTCGAGCGCCGCGAAGGCCAGGCTCAGGCTGGCGCTGCCAGCGTGCAAGCGGCCGAGCAAGGCCGCTGCCGGGCTGTTGGGCAAGGCCAGGTCGGCCAGCGCCACGTTGGCCAGCGCGGCGCCCAGCAAGGGCGCAGGGCAGGCGGCGCGGCCCAGTTCCTCCATCACGATGCTGATCTCGCGCAGTCCGCCGTCGGCGGGCTCGCTGCCCAGCGTGCTCATGCCTTGGTCGGCCAGCGCCTGCCACAGCGTGGCCATGGCCTGTGCTTGCCCGGCGCGTTGCACGGCCTCGGCCATCGGCCATTGGGTCTGCAAGAAGCCGCGCATCGAGTCGCGCAGCATCACGCGCTCCGCGTCGCCGGGCAGCGCAGCGGCATCGACAGGCTTGCGCTTCATTTGCCGACCTTTCCGAAGGCGCCGCCGGCGCGAAGCTCAGCCAGTTGGGCGCTGCTCAGCCCCAGGCTTTCGTGCAGCACCTGCTCGGTGTGCTCGCCCAGTGCTGCCAGTGTCTGCCGCGCCTGGGTGGGCGTGGCCGACATCAGGTAGGGCAGGTTGGCGACCAGGAAGCTGTCCTGGCCTGCGCCGAGTTCCGCCATCAGTCCTCGGGCCGCGACTTGTGGGTCGTCCATCGCCTCGGACACGCTGCGGTAGCGCGAGCAGGGCACGCCGGCACTCATCAGCCGGGTTTCGCATTCGGCCCCCGGGCGCTGGCTGGTCCAGGCTTCGATCAGGTCGAGCAGGGCGGTCCAGTTGGCCTCTTTGTCGGCGACGGTCGCAAAGCGTGGGTCCTGCTTGCCCTCGGGGTAGCCGATCACGTCGAACAACACCTCGAGGTTCTTCTGCGTCACCGCTGCGACCATCACGTAGCCGTCCTGTGCTTTGACCGGTTCGTAGACCTGGCGCGGTCGATCGGGCGGAAACTGAGCAGCCTGGATCTCGTAGATCAGCATGCCCATCACCGAATCCATCAGCGAGACGTCGATGAACTGGCCGAGTCCGCTGCGCTCGCGCTCGTACAGCGCCATCTGGATCGCGCCGAAGGCATAGGACGCGCCCATCACGTCGGCCATGAAGATGCCGTTGTTGGCCGGTCTTGTGCTGCCGCGCTGGTACTGCATGTAGGCGACCTCGTAGCCTGAGGCGGCGTGGATCACCGGCGCATAAGCCGGCGCCGACGCGCGCGGGCCGGTCTGACCGAAGCCCGAGATCGAGGCATAGACCAGCCGCGGGTTCAGCGCCGACAGCGACTCGAAATCCAGTCCGAGCCGCCGCATCACGCCCGGGCGGAAGTTCTCCACCACGATGTCGACCTGGGCGGCGAGTTCGCGCGCCAGTCGTTTGCCCTCGTCGGTCTGCAGGTCGAGCACGATGCTGCGCTTGCCGCAATTCATCGACGCGTAATAGGTGCTGATGCCGCCGCGCACCGGCTCCCGCTGGCGCACGACGTCGCCTCCCGGGGCTTCGACCTTGACGACATCGGCGCCTGCGTCGGCGAGCATGCGCGTGCACATCGGACCCGACATCACGATCGTGAAGTCGAGCACCCGTAGGCCGGCCAGCGCGTCACGGCGCCGATCGACAGGCTTGGGCAGGGGATGGTTCATGGAGTTTGCAGTTCAGGTTGCGGCCTGGCGGCCAGGATGTCGGGGTCGATAGGGAGCGGCAAGTCAGGCCGGGGAACAGCACCTGTGTCCTTGGGGCACAGGCTGCGCAGGTCTCGAGCAGATGGCTCGCGACATGTTCAAGGAACACGCGCACCCGCGGGCTGAGGTGTCGCTTGCTGGCATGGACAGCGTAGATCGGCTCGGGCGGCAGTGCCAGCGCTGGCAGCACCGTGACCCATCGACCCGCAACGACCTCGGCGGCGACATGGTAGTCCTCCAGCCGTGTGATGCCCAGCCCCGCCACCGCCAGCGCGCAGAGCATGTCGCCGTTGTTGGCCGCGGCCAGGGCCTGTCGGCCAATGGCTGCGGTAAGAGCCGGGCAGGAAGTTCAGGCATTGGTGGCGCTGCAGCTCGGCCGCGTTTTGCGGCGTGCCGGCGCGCTGCAGGTACGAGGGGGCGGCACAGAAATACCATTGCGCGACCGCGATGCGCCTGGCCACCAGGGTCGAATCGGGGATGTTGCCGCTCTGGAAACTGACGTCGATCTGCTGCTCGAACAGGTCGGGCGCGTCACCGCCAGCACGAACTGCACGCGCAGCTGCGGATGTTGGGCGATGAAGTCGGGCATCAACGGGGCCAGGTGGTGGCGCGCAAACGCCGGCGTGCTGCTGACGCGCAACACGCCGCTCGCCTCGGCATTGGCCGCCGGCCTCAGTGACGCCTCGGCCTGCTCGAGCGCAGCCATGACTTTTTGCGGCGCCGACAAGAAGCGCTCGCCTTCCTGGGTCAGTTGGAGTACGCGCGAGGTGCGGTGAAACAGCCTCACCCCGAGCCGGTTTTCCAGCCGCTGGATGACCTTGCTGATGGTCGACGGGTCGACGGGTCGAGGTCCAGGCTGCGCGCTGCGGCCGAGAAACTGGTTTCTTCGGAGACCGGAAGAAAGAAGGCAAGCTCGCGGATCCTGTCGTTCATGGCCAAAAGTGTATCTGTGCCGCAGTGGCACAGATACGGTC
>CALQBT020000031.1 GCA_943328885.2 Bordetella parapertussis
ACGCACGGCGTCGGCCTTGTCAGGCGCGACCTGCGGCACGACATTGACGACGAACTTGCCGCCGAAGACCCGCAATGCCTCATCGTCGTCCGCCAGCAGTCCCGTGATGACCTCAAGCGCCCGCTCACGTGTTTGCGACAACCGGTAGTGCAAAGCCATCGAATGGCGCTTGTCCTCTACCGTCACGCCTGCGGCTGACAGCGCCGGGCTCAGGTCACGAAGGCGCAGACGAAACCGGGCCAGCGCTTCGAACGGCTCGTGCGCAGCGCCAAGCTCGCCAAAGCCAAGGGCGGCAACGGCAAGCAAGTGCTCGACGAAGCGCGCGCGCTGGTCAAGCAGCACGCGAAATGACGAAGTGATGGCGGGGCGGCCGGCTTCGGCCGCCTCACCAAGCAAAAAGCCCGCCGAAGCGGGATTTTGTTCGTCCGGGACTGGCCTCGGACTTCAGCGCTGGCGACGGCGCGCGACGAAGCCCAGCGCCGCAACGCCGACCAGCAACATTGCGTAGGTCGACGGCTCGGGCACGGCCGACACCTGGATCAACTGGCCGCGCACCGCACCGCCCGGGTTGAGCGTGGTGTGCACATTGACGTAGGCCAAGCCACCCTCGAGCATGTCGAAGAACGACATGGAGGGGTGTCCCGCGTTGACGCCGGTGACCGGGGTCGCCGGAATCAACACCGGTGCCACAACGCCGCTGCCACCCACCAGCAGCGTGCTGCCGGCGTTCAAAGCAAGGAAAGGCCCCGCATCCAGCGCAACACGCACTGGCGCACTTTCAGTGGTGGTGGCCGCGCCGTGAATGTGGAAGGCATCAGCGGCCTTGCCGGCAGCGCCACCGGTCAGGCCGAACACCGCCATCGAAAAGTCGTAGGTGTCATCGGCCAGCGATGCAGTGCCCCAGGTGTTGTAGGCCAGGATGGCGATGCCGGAACCCGGACCGCCAACGGTCGGCAGCACCTCATTGGCACCCGACAGCGTCGCATTGAAGGTGTAGACGACAGCGTGGGCACCAGAGGCACCCATCAACATCGCGGCGGCTGCGGCCAAATTGAGAAAGGTTTTGTTCATAACGGTTTCCACGATTGACTAGAAAAATCTCCATCTGAAGCTTAGTGCAACGCCGTGCCGCCATCAATGGCCCTGAGGGTGCCCTGCGGCCCCGCGAGTAAGGGGGTGTCGACTGTGCCGAGCGGTCGCCCGGCGACCTGATCTGTCCAGCCACCGCGGCCGCGGCAGGCGCGGCCAGCACAGCAAACGACAGGCCACGGGATAGCATGCAGGCCATGTCCCGTGCCGACGCCTTCGGGCTGCTGTTGGCCTTCATCGCCCGCTTGAATACACCGCGTTGAACACCTCGTGGGTGATCCAGTGCTTGAATTTGCCCGAGGTCCCGTAGTCGCGTGCGGCGATCGGCCGACGCCGCGCGCCGCTGCCACGGGTGCACCGGCAGGGCCCGCTCGACGGCCTTGCCCATCCTCGGCACCCAATAGCTCATTGCCGTGCCAGCAGCGACACCATGCGCTCGAGCAGCACCGAGATCTCGCCCGGGCTGTCTAGGAAGTAATGCGCCTTGGGCCTGGGGTCGTCACGCCCGACACGGATCGTCAGCCACCCCGCGGCGGCAACTGCAAAGACAGGTTCGTCGTTCACGTCATCGCCGGCGAAGAGGGCGCATGACACGCCGCTTCGCTGCACCAACTCACGCACGGCGTCGGCCTTGTCAGGCGCGACCTGCGGCACGACATTGACGACGAACTTGCCGCCGAAGACCCGCAATGCCTCATCGTCGTCCGCCAGCAGTCCCGTGATGACCTCAAGCGCCCGCTCACGCGTTTGCGACAGCCGGTAGTGCAAAGCCATCGAATGGCGCTTGTCCTCTACCGTCACGCCTGCGGCTGACAGCGCCGGGCTCAGGTCACGAAGGCGCAGACGAAACCGAGCCCGCGCTTCGAACGGCTCGTGCGCAGCGCCAAGCTCGCCAACGCCTTCGGCACCGTGGTTGCCGACGATGAACTGGGGCTCGAAGCCCAGTCGTGCGCGAACATCATCGACACTGCGGCCCGTGACGATGGCCACGGGCAGGAGCCTTGCCAAGGCCGCCAAGCGTGCCGACACACCCTCGCACAGGTGCGCATCGTTGGGGCGCGCAGCGATCGGTGCCAGCGTGCCGTCCAAATCGAAGGCCAGCAAGGGCCGCTGCCGCAACGTGCGGGCCAGGGGATGTGCCAGAAGGTCAGGATGGTGGCCTGGGCAGCTCTGGCGCTGAATCTTCGAGATCGCTCGAATTGGTGGGCCGAGCGTGCGACGACGATTGGCGCCCGCATTCTGCAGAGTGCCTGGAACGATCGCCGTCAGTCCTTCGTGGAGAGCTTCGAGGGCGAGCACCTAGACGCCAGCGTACTGCTGATGGCCGAGGTCGGCTTCATCGACCCGCGCGACCCCCGCTTCGTCAGCACGCTGCGCGCACTGGAGGAACATCTGTGCGCCGGCCCCTTCATGCGACGCTACGAGGAAGCCGATGACTTCGGCCGACCGCAGACTGCGTTCAAGGTCTGCGCGTTCCGGCGTATCGATGCACTGGTGCGCATCGACCGTAACGTCGAGGCACGGGAGATTTTCGAGGCCGTGTTGGCGTGCCGCAATCCGTTGGGACTGCTGTCCGAAGATGTCGCACCAGCCAAATCAAGGGTTCGTTGGCCGAAACGCTTCAGGGGGCAAAGTCGCGACCCGCCGCTCTTCGGGAGTCTGAGGGCATGGCAGTTCACCTTCGGTGTCAAAAAAAAGGGCCCCAATAAAGGGACCCCCAAACGAAGGACCAAGTCTACTGACTGCCTGACATCGGCTCGAACGACGGCAGACAAGTAAAAGTATATTGGTTGAAATGTGCTTTTGTCCACCTCCATGCTGAACGGCGACAGTCCTGGCGCCGATGTCTACCTGAGTCACGGTTGCTGCGACGGCTCAGCGCTGATAGGCTTGGCGCCGGTACTTCCGCTGCAGAGCGGCGAGATCTTGTGGGACTGCAGCGCAACGTCCAGCCAGACGTTCTGGTCTTTGTCGCTGAACTGGTGGTAGACGGTGCGGTTGTACATCAGCAGCACCGAATTTACCCCCGCACCCGACATGAAGGGCATGATGCTGTTGTTCGCACAACGCAGCACCTGCTTGACGTTCCAGGCCCGGAATCCGAGGTGCTAGCAGTCGTTCGACTGGTCACCGATCGATGCGATGCCGCGGTCACCAAGGTTGCGCTGCAGCGCAGCGTCGAGAAGCTGCACGCCGCCGATCGCGCCATCGTCGATACCGATGAACGATGCGATCTTGGCCACATCGCCGGGCAGCAGGATCAACCGTCAGCCCACAAAGCGCTTGGCCAGCAACGGCTGAAATAGCAGACCTTGTCCGCCGTTGCAGCGTTTTTTTCCCAGACCAGCGACGCTAATCGGTCTGCCTGTCAAGCAGCATCGCGGCACCACAGCTGTAAAAACGACAACCCGATTCAATGGCGTTCCGATACAGCGGGAGCATCCGCTGATGCTCGGCAAAAGTCGATACCAGCATCAGCAACGTGCTCTTGGGTAGGCGGAAATTGGTGATCAGTCGATCGACCACGCGGAACTCAAAGCCTGGCGTGATGAAGATCTCGGTCTCTCGCACGCCTTGGCCTGGCTGGTCGGCTAAGGGCCGGCACCGGCCGGCTCGAACGCCTGGCGCCAGATCGACGGGACGGCAATGGCGTAGCGCGTCGCCGAGCCGAACAACAGGTTTTAGCTCAAGGCAAGGTGATAGCTTTTGGACGCTCTTTTTTATCGTTGTCTTTGAGCATGACACCGAGGGTCGTCAACAACAACAGCACCAGGGCCACGCGAGGCATGTCCAAGACACTGTCGATCAAGCCAACCGTCCAGACCCCGAGTATTCCAGCGACCAGCGCAGGGCTCAGCAGGTGTCGTCGCGCGCGCGCGATGGCCACGCCCAGCGACATCGCCGTCAGGGTCAGCAGCGCGCCCAGACCGAACCAGCCCTGTTCGAACAGCAGGTGAACCCACAGGTTCTTGGCATGCCAGGGCAGGTGATTGCGGTCGCTGGAGAAGAACCATCGCGCCCGTCCATCGACAAAGCGGCCGTTGGCGATCAGGTCTTGCCCCCTGGCATCGGTCAAAGACACTTGGCGCACTTCAATCGGTTGGCGCGAATCGGTGGCCAGAGAGAAGACGGTGAAGCGCGGCAGGTACCAGTCGTCCGAGCCCAGGCCGTTGCCACCCAAGGCAAAGCCGATGACCGTCCAGCCGGAGGCTCCGGCCGGGATGCGGGCTGCGCCGGCTGCGCATCCCGCGTCGTAGAGCAGGTGTTTGATGCAGACCTCGGCATGCACAGGTGTGCCGACCTCGCCACGCACGCTCAACTGCACCAGCAGATTGCCGCTCGGGCGCGGCACCCGCTGCGACAGGCGCAGCAGCTCTCCCCAGCCTTGCATGTGGGTGCCGGCCGACAGCCGCATCGCAAAGCCGTCTTCGGTGGCGATGCGCCGCAGGTATCCCGGGCGGTCATTTCCCAGCGCCGAGATGGCAAACAGGTCCGGAAAACGCCCAAGGCCCAGACCCCACCACAAAGCGTCGTCGCCTCGCACCCGGTTCAGCGCATCGCGCCAGTGGCTGAAACGACCTTCTCGGTCGGAGGCGAAGGCGCCGAGTCGATCGGTCATGTAGGCGCCGCCACCGAACAGGCCGACGACAAAACAGCCGGTCGCGATCGCTGCGAACAGCCCGCCGTTCCAGCGCCCGCTCTGCGGCCAGGGCGCTTGCCGAGAGGCGGCCAGAACCGCGAGCACCAGCGCCGCCGCCGGGCCCAGCGCATGTTCCAGGCCAGCCGCGCCGCCCCAATGCCAGGCCACGGCCAGCATGGCCCAGGTCGTGACCCCAAAACCCGCGCAAGCCACGATGGCCAGCTTGCGCTGGCTGCTTGACGCCTGCCGGGCAGCCAGCGATGCATAAAACGTGGCTGCAGCGGCAAGCGCGAAAGCGAGGTAAGGGCCTTTGGGCAGCCACAGCGACAGCCCGACCAGCAAGGCCGCCGCCGGCACAGACCCAGCGAACGCAGCGATCCATTCGTGGGTCTGGAGCCGGCGCACCGCGGGCAACAGCACCAACAGCAACGCAGCCAGCCCCAGCAGCGCCAACATGCCACGGTAGCCTGAACTCGGAAACATCACCCCGGCTGAGACCAGCACGCCGACGCAAAAGGCCGCGGCAGTCGTCCAATGCCTGGTTGAGACGGTGCTGCCCGCAAGTCCCGCAGCGGCCTCGGCGGGCTTGCCTCCCCAGCGGTGCAGCAGCAGCATCACCAACGCCATCAGGGGCGGCGCCAGCAGCAGGATGCGCGAGAAGGTCGTCAAGGTCGCGTACACGCCCAGCAGCGTGATGAGCGCGCCGACCAGCCAGCTGAACCGGCCGCGCCCAGCCACCCACAGCTGCCAGGCAAACGGCATCGTCAGTGCCAGAAAAGCGTCCAGCGCAGCGCCGCCCACATGCATCTCCCAGAACAGCCCGGTGGTGCGGTAATCGGCCGAGAAGTTCAGCAGGCCGGGATAGGCCAGGCGCTCGTACAGGCAGGCGAGCGAGGCGCCGCCGTGCCCCAGCGCCAGGCCCCAGATAAGCAGCTGGGCTGCGCGTGCGGCATCGAGTGCCTGCAGCCTTGACCAAAGCGGCAGCAGCAAGCAAGCGGCCAAGGTCGGCTTGGCCAGACGCAGCGCGTTGGCCGGCCCGCTGTAGCTGTCGTACCAATCGAAGTCGAGACCACCCGCGTCAACAACGCCCCGCCACGCGCTGACCGACACCGAGCTGCACCACAGCGCCAGGCAAAGCGTCACCAGCAGCGCACCGGCATCGATGCCGCGCTTGAGCGGCCAGGGCCTGACAGCCCAGCGTGCATAGCCGCCAGCGGCCACAGCGAGCACCAGCAGATCGACTTCTTCGACCGCGAACCAGCCGGTCCAGGGTGCCAGCCCCAGCAGGGGCAGGGCAGCCGGCAGCGCGACCAGCCATGCGCCGGGCCAGCGGATCATCGCGGCGATGACCGCCCCGAACAGCATCGCGGCGATCGCGCCAGAAAGAGGGTGATGCGGCGCCAGCCACAGTCCGCCCGCCGCGCAGGCCAAGGCGCAGACCATCGACAACGCGCGGGTCGGGTGACGCGGCAGAACCGGTGTGGCGCGACTCGCCCCTGCAGCGCTCATCGGATGGCCAGGGCCTGCATCAGCCAGCCCAAAAACATCGCCGACCGACCTGAAGCTGCGCTGCCAGCGCAGCGCAAATGCCTTTCGATGGCGGTCGTGCGCAAGCACCCAGCAGCGGGCACGTTGAATCTGCGCTCGCTCAACGGATCGGCAAGAGCAGCCGTGACAAGCCGCGCAGCGACACCAGGTTGCCAGGGTTGCCGGTCTCTTCCAGCACGCCCTGCATACGACGCAAAATGCGCGTGCTCCTGTTGGCGCGCCAGATCAGCAAGTCGGTCAGCCAGGGATGCTCGTTGACCTTGCTGGCGCGTTCGTAGAGGTCGAAACGCGGCTTGAGCGCGCGAAGCGAGGTCTCGTAGCGCAACCGAACCGCGTCTTCGGCCTGTTCACCGGCACCTTCAGCCTGGGCGATCAAGGCCTCGGCGGCCAGCAGACCGGTCTCCATCGCCTTGCCTATGCCCTCGCCGGTGAAGGCGTAGGTACTGCCTGCCGCCTCGCCAGTGACGAGCAAGCCGGGCCGGCTGAAGCGCGCCCCTGCCAGCGAGCAGCGCAGCGGCGCCCCCTTGAACTCACCCAGCACCCGGCCACCGGCCATCAACTCCGCCGCCGGGGCGTAGACGCGGCCAAAGTCGGTGAGCATCTGGCGCAGGTTCACGTCTTCCATCGTGGCGCGGCCATCCACCTGTTTGCCGTGGCTGTGTGCCAGCCCCACGCCGATGTTGAAGACATTGCCCGGACAGGGAAAGATCCAGCCGTAGCCCTTGCGCAGCTGCTTGTGCCACACCACCTCGAGGGCGCGGATGCGCCCGGCCATGCCGTCATGCTGCACATAGCCGCGCAGCGCCACGCCGCTGGGCGTGCGGCGGTCACACAAGCCTGCTGCCATCAGCGCCTGGGGCACGGCGCCGGTGGCCAGCACCACCCATCGGGCTCGCAACTCGTGCGAGCCGTGCGACCGTGACTTCAGGCACGCGCCGACCACCCTCGCGCCGTCGCCCTCGCCGTCCAGCAGCGGCGCCTCGAAACGCCAGGGTGCGAAAAAGCAAGCGCCGGCGCGCTCGGCAGCGCGCTTGAGGATGTCGTCGAGTTGGCGCCGCGGCAGCACCGCCAACTGGCCCGGCACGTCGATGCGGCCGCCGCGCGGCCCGATGCAAGCGACATGCGCCGCTGATTGGGCCTGGGCCATCACTTCGGCGTGCACGCCCAAGCGCCGCAGCGCATGGTGGGCATCCGGGATCAGGCCGTCGCCGCAGACCTTGTCGCGCGGAAAATCGTGCTGATCGACCAACACCACCTGCATTCCCTGACGGGCCAACCACAGCGCACAGGCACTGCCGGCAGGCCCCGCGCCGACCACCAGCACGTCACAGATCGGGGGCGGCAGAGGAGTCGGTGTCATGGCAAGCCAGCAGCTGGATGTGGATTTTCATTGTAGGCAGCGCTGCTGCCGGTGCTGACCCTCGTCAACCCAGCAGCCTGTGCGCAATGCCAGACTGTCATGGGAGGGTATTTGACATGCATAACAAGTTAAAAGATCAGGATAAACAGCGGATTGAAGCCGATTTGCGTGCCCGACGTGAAGTCTTGGCGGGTCAGCAAAGCCGTCACCTCGAAGGTGTTAGCAGAGTCGAACACGCCCGCGACCTGCTGATGCAAGATGGCGACGATGCCACCCAACATGACGCCGAGCGAGAACTGGACTTCGCCCGCACCGACCGCGATGCTGTCGAGTTGCGCGAGATCGACCAGGCCTTGGCGCGGCTGGCTGACGGCCGCTACGGCCTGTGCGCCGATTGCGGCGCCGAAATCCCCGCACAGCGGCTGCAACTCAGCCCACAGGCCTTGCGCTGCGTGAACTGCGCCTCGCGGCTCGAGAGCGGCCGGCCAAGGGCGGCCACACTCTAGCCCTCGAGTGATGCGCAGGGCCGATCAGCGCGCCTCGGCCTTGACCTTCAGCCGCCAGGCATGCAGCAGCGGCTCGGTATAGCCCGAGGGTTGCGCCTTGCCCTTGAACACCAGGTCCAGCGCCGCTTGGTAGGCCGCGCCCTGCGGGTTGCCTGCCAGGTCACGGTAGGCCGGGTCGCCCTTGTTCTGCCCGTCGACCACTGCGGCCATGCGCTCGAAAGTGGCGCGCACCTGGGCCTCGCTGACCACGCCGTGGTGCAACCAGTTGGCGATGTGCTGGCTCGAGATGCGCAGCGTGGCGCGGTCTTCCATCAGCCCGATGCCGTTGATGTCGGGCACCTTGGAGCAGCCCACGCCCTGGTCGATCCAGCGCACCACATAGCCCAGGATGCCTTGGGCGTTGTTGGCGATCTCCTGCTGGCGTTCCTCGGCGCTCCACTGCGCTTGGGCCACGACAGGAATCGTCAGCAGTTGGTCGAGGATCTGGTGGCGCACCGCCTCGCGGTCGCTCGCCGCATCCGCAGCTTCCAGCCCCTGCTGCACCTGCGTCACGTTGACCTGGTGGTAATGCAGCGCGTGCAGCGTGGCCGCGGTCGGGCTGGGCACCCAGGCCGTGTTGGCGCCGGCTCTCGGGTGACCGATCTTCTGCTCGAGCATCGCTGCCATCAGGTCGGGCATCGCCCACATGCCCTTGCCGATCTGGGCCCGGCCGCGCAGTCCGCACTGCAGGCCGACCAACACGTTGCTGCGCTCGTAGGCGGTGATCCAGGCGCTGGACTTCATGTCGCCCTTGCGCATCATCGGACCGGCCAGCATCGCGGTGTGCATCTCGTCGCCAGTGCGGTCTAGGAAGCCGGTGTTGATGAACGCCACGCGGTTGGCGGCTGCGGCGATGCAGGCCTTGAGGTTGACGCTGGTGCGGCGCTCCTCGTCCATGATGCCGAGCTTGACGGTGGCCTCGGGCAGCCCAAGCAACTGCTCGACGCGGCCGAACAGCTCGCTGGCGAAAGCCACTTCGGCCGGCCCGTGCATCTTGGGCTTGACGATGTAGACCGAGCCCTGGCGCGAGTTGCGAACCGTCTGGCCGGCGGCGGGCTTCAAGTCATGCAGCGCGATCGTCGTGGTGATCACCGCGTCGAGAATGCCCTCGGGGATCTCGCGCAAGGTCTCGGCGGCGTCGGTGTAGAGCACCGCCGGATTCGTCATCAGGTGGCCGACATTGCGCAGAAACATCAGCGAGCGGCCGTGCAGCACCACCTCGCCCGAGCCCGCTGGCGCTGTGTAACGGCGGTCCGGGTTCAGGCCGCGGGTGAAGGTCTTGCCGCCCTTGGACACCTGCTCGGTCAACGTGGCCTGCAGGATGCCCAGCCAGTTGGCGTAGGCCAGCAGCTTGTCCTCGGCGTCGACCGCAGCGATCGAGTCCTCGAGGTCGAGAATCGTCGACAGCGCGGCCTCGAGCACCAGGTCGGCGATGCCCGCGGCGTCTGCGCTGCCGATCGGAGTGCTGCGGTCGATCTGGATGTCGAGGTGCAGTCCGTTGTGCACCAGCAGCACCGAAGAAGGCGCTGCCGCATTGCCTTGGTAACCTACAAATTGGACGGCATCGACCAAGCCGGTGTGGCGGCCATCCTTCATGCCCACGACCAGCTGGCCGGCCTGCACCGCGTAGCTTGCGGCATCGGCGTGGGAACCTGCGGCCAGCGGCGCGGCTTGGTCGAGCACGGCGCGCGCATGGGCGATCACCTTGGCGCCGCGCACCGGGTTGTAAGCGCCGGCGCGCCCCGCGCCGCCGTCTTCCGAGATCGCATCGGTGCCGTAGAGCGCGTCGTACAGCGAGCCCCAGCGCGCGTTGGCGGCGTTCAAAGCGTAGCGGGCGTTGAGGATGGGCACCACCAGCTGCGGACCGGCCTGCAGCGCCAACTCGGCGTCGACCTGGGTTGCCGTGGCCTGGACATGGGCCGGCACGGGCTGCAGATAGCCGATCCCCGTCAGGAAAGCGCGGTAGGCCGGCATGTCGGCGATCGGGCCGGGATGGGCCAGGTGCCAGGCGTCGATCTCGGCCTGCAGCCGGTCACGCTCGGCCAGCAAGGCCAGGTTCTTGGGCGCCAGGTCACGCACGATGGCGTCGAAGCCGGCCCAGAAAGCGGCGGGCGCGATGCCGGTGCCAGGCAGCACGCGGTCGTCGATGAATTGCGCCAGCGGCGAGGCCACTTGCAGGCGGTGGTGGGCGGTGCGTTCAGTCATGTGGGCTCGCTCGGTTCAGGTCAAGGAAAAAAGGACAGCACATCGCGCAAGCTGCTGCCGATGCGGGTGGGGACAGTGTCGAGTTGCTCGAGCGGGCCGCCGGCCCGGTTGACCCACAGCGTGGTGTAACCAAACCAGGTCGCGCCGACGGCATCCCAGCCGTTGCTCGAGACAAACAGGATTTTCTTCGCTGGCAGCCCGAGAGCCGCCGGCCCGAGCTGGTAGACCATCGGATCGGTCTTGAAGCGCTGCACCGAGTGGGCGCTGAGCAAGGGGTCGATCAAGTCGCCGAGCCCAGCGCTGCGGATCGCCACCGCCAGCATCTCGGGGTCGCCATTGCTCAGGATGCCGGCGCGGATGCCGCGCGAGCGCAAGGCCTGCAAGACCTCGGCGTTCTCGGGAAACGCCGAGAGGTGGCGGTACTGGTTCATCAGGCTGTCTTCGGCGGCACGGTCGAGCGCCAGACCGAGCTTGAGCGCAGCGAATCGCAACCCGGCGCGGGTCAGGTCCCAGAAAGGCCGGTAGCGCCCGCTCATCGACGCCAGCCGGGTGTAGTCGATCTGCTTGTCGCGCCACAGCAGCGCGAGCGCCTGACCCTGGCCGGCAAACAGCTGCTCGGCCAACAGACCGACGCTGTAGACATCGAACAAAGTGCCGTAGGCGTCGAACAGCACAGCTTCTGGTGGGGGCGTCAGCGGATGTTCCATGGTCAGCCCGCAATGTACGGCCAAGTCGGCCTGCGATTACACCGGGTCAACAGCCTAGATTGATGACTTTTTTGGATGCAATATATCGATCAATGCCTTGGTTGGCCTGGAATAAAGCTGTAATCTGGCGCCATGGATCGCTTGAAGCAAATCGAATCTTTCGTCGCCGTGGCGGCCAAGGGCAGTCTGACCGCCGCCGCGAAGGCCGAGGGCGTGGCCCCGGCGGTGGTGGGCCGGCGCATCGACGCGCTAGAGGAGCGGCTGGGCATCAAGCTCTTGCTGCGCAGCACACGGCGCATCACGCTGACCCACGAGGGCAGCGCGTTCCTGGAGGACTGCCAGCGCATCTTGGCCGACATCGGCAACGCCGAGGCCAGCGTCTCGGCGGGCGGCGTCAAGGCCAGCGGTTACCTGCGGGTGACCGCGCCAGCAGGCTTCGGCCGGCGCCATGTCGCACCGCTGGTGCCGGGTTTCCTGGCCCGCCACCCGGACGTCCATCTCTCGCTCAATCTCAGCGACCGGGTGCTCGACATCGTCAACGAGGGCTTCGACTGCGCAGTGCGGGTCGGCGACATGCCCGACTCGAGTCTGGTCAGCGTCCGTCTGGCCGACAACCGACGGCTTTGCGTGGCCGCGCCGGCCTACCTCAAGCGCGCCGGTGTGCCGCAGCAGCCGGCCGACCTGGGCCGGCACGAATGCCTGACGCTGTCGTCAGATGCCAGCCAGGCGCGCGGCTGGGCGTTCAAGGTCGACGGCCAGATCAGCCACCTGCGCCCAAGCGGACGCCTCGACTGCAGCGACGGACAGGTGCTGCACGCCTGGTGCCGACAGGGCATGGGCATCGCTTGGCGCAGCATCTGGGAGGTCGAGGGTGACCTTGCCAGCGGCGCGCTGGTGCCCGTGCTCGAGGCTTTCGCGGCGCCACCCAACGGCATTTACGCCGTGCTGCCGCAGCGCAAGCACCTGCCGTTGCGGGTGCGGCTGTGGACAGACTTTCTCAAGCACCACTACGGTGACGCGGCCTACTGGCGCGCCGCGCTGGACTGACGCCTGACGCAGGCGCGGCGGCGTCAGACGATCACTTGGCGTCGGCGATGCACTTCTTGACGAAGCTGGTCTTGGCAGCGCCAGCCAGCTTCTTCTCGGCGGCCTGGTTGTCGCAGGCCTGCTCGGGCGTGAGCTTGGCGGCAGGCGCGGCGGCGGCATCGCCGCCCGAACACTTCTTCATGAAACTGGTCTTGGCAGCGCCGGCGAGCTTTTTCTCGGCCGCCTGTTTTTCGCAGTCGGCTGCGGGCGCCGCTGCGGTGGCTGGGGCGGCTGGGGCGGCCGAGGCCGCCGGGGCGCTGGCATCGCCGCCCGAGCACTTTTTCATGAAGCTGGTCTTGGCAGCGCCAGCGAGCTTTTTCTCGGTCGCCTGTTTCTCGCAGTCGGGCGCGGCGGGCG
>CALQBT020000032.1 GCA_943328885.2 Bordetella parapertussis
GTCAATGTCTCGTCGATCTACGGGACCAAGCCCTCGGACCTCGGGCACGCGACCTACAGTGCCAGCAAATTCGGTGTCATCGGACTGACCCAGTCGGCAGCGATCGATTACGCTCAAGTCGGCTTGCGCATCAACGCGGTGGCGCCAGGTTTCACCCGGTCGGAAATGGTCAACCCCGACCTGCCTGCCGCGGCCGAAAGCTACCGGCTGATCGCCACCAAACACTCGGCGATGAAGCGCCTGGGCCACGCCGATGAGGTGGCCAGTGCGATCACCTGGCTGTGCTCAGACGCGGCCAGGTTCGTCAACGGCGCGGTCTTGACGGTCGACGGTGGCACGACGAGCAAGCTGTACTGATCGGCAGCGCTGTGCCTGCCTGCCAGTGCGAGACCGCCGTCTGGCGCTGACGCCAAGCTGGGGCATAGTGGCGCTTGCCTTTACATCGACGCCACAGCGCTCGCCATCCAACCGGAGCTTCGCATGACCCAATCCACCTCAACAACCCAAGACTGGCCGCTGCTGGTCGATGAACTCAATCGATTGCTGCGACTCAAGACCACGCCGATCGGCATGAAGCTGTTCGAGCGTGTCGAGGACATGCAGGCGATCCCGAAGTTGCGCCGGCCCGGCGCGATCCACACCACCGACCAGATCGTTGCCCAGGCCGCGCGGTTGGGCTTCACGATCGGCATCACGCGCGAGGATCTGGTGGGTGCGCAGTGCGCTGCGGTGATCGGCTTGCATCCGCAGGACGAGGAGTGGTTGTCGGGCAAGTCGATGGCCAACGTGTGGTACGCAACCATCGAAGACTCTGCCGCCCACCAGCGCGCGATGCAGGTCGTGCCGCACGGCAAGTACAAGGCGATGGCGGTGTCACCGCTGGCCAGCGGGCGACTCGACCCGCCCGACATCTGCTTGATCTACGCCACGCCGGGACAGATGATCCTGCTGATCAACGGCCTGCAATGGTCAGGCTACGGCAAGTTCGACTGGAGCGTGGTGGGCGAATCGTCCTGTGCCGACTCCTGGGGCAGGGCGCTGTCCACCGGCAAGCCCAGCCTGTCGATCCCGTGCTACGCCGAGCGCCGCTACGGGGGTGTGCTCGACGAAGAGATGCTGATGGCGCTGCCGCCGGGCGACCTGCCCAAGGCGATCGAGGGCATGAAACAGCTCGCTGCCAGAGGCTTGCGCTACCCCGTTCCGCAGTACGGTATCCAGGCCGACGCACGCGCCGGTCTGGGTGCGAGTTACCCGGATCGCGCTGCGAAATAGCCTGCCGATCGGGCGCTGCGGGCGCATGATCGCGCCGGCGGGCAGGCCCATCTCTCAGACGGGTTGCGGCATTGACGGCGCTGGATGGCTCCGTCTTCGTGCCGAACACCCGCTGGTGCAGGTCGCGAATCTGGGCCTTGTCCAATCGATCTTCAAAATTTCTTCGCGCTGGTGCATCCGCGCGAGCTCAAACTGGCGTCGCTTCTCGGCAAGCTCAAGCCGAGCAATAGCCCTGTCTTTTAGCGATTTCCACTGCTTGGCCTGGATGAGCGACTCGATAGGCTCTCGCTTGCTAAGGGTTACCAGCACTTGATCGAACGGCTTTCTGCTGGTCAGGGCGCATGCGATCGGCCTGGGCGTGGCCGACACGGCGCTGCTCGCGGCTGACGGCTGCTTCTACGCGATCGAGGAGTCGCAGACCAAGGCCAACATCGCCGACCTCGAGACCGAGCACCGCGCCACCGCTCTTGGCGTCTATTCGGGTTTCACCGGCCTGCTGTACCTGCCAGCGTCCTTGCTAGGCCGCAGGCTTGTGGACGCTGTCGCCCAGCGCCGCGTTCTTGTTGGCCGCGACGCTGTCGCTGGTCGCCATCCTGGTGTTGGCAAGAGGCGCTGCGTGCCCAGCCCCTGACGGCCGGTGAGGGCTGCGGTCAGAGATGCGCCAAAGCCAAGCCGCCCAGCGCGATGCCCAGGCCGGCGACGCCGAACATGCCGTACTCCAGCCACTTGCGGCGTGTCAGCAGCGCGATGGCCGCCAGCGCGATCGAGATCTGCAGCGCGGTGGTGGCCTGGGCCCAACGGTGGTGCAGGTGTAACTCGGCGTCCGAGCGCTGGTCCCAGGAGGTCGACTCGGTTTCCAGCTTTTCGGCGGCGACCTTGATCTCGGCCTTTTCTTTCTTGTAGCGTTCGACTTCCAGCAGGTACTGCGGTTTTTTGTCCTCGCCCACCACGGCCAAGGCCAGTTCGGCCATGTTTTGCTTGCTGCTCTTGGCCTGGTAGTAGTTCCACTGGTTGCTCGCCTCGGTCTTCTTGATCGCGGCGTTGTTCTTGAACAGGCCAGCATTGGCCTGGGTCGCGCCGCCCATGTAGGAGAACAGTGCGCCGATGGTGGCCAGGATCGCGGTCATCACCGCGGTCCTGCCGGCAAAATTGTCCCCTGCCGCGCCATGCCCGGCGTGTTCGATCGCATGGTCGTGCGGCCCGTGAACGTGAAAATCATGTCCTGACATCGGGGTAGCTCTTTCTTGGGTTCAGCGCTTGCGCTGGTAGGTGACGAATGCGTAGTCGCAGGCCGGTGGGCCCGCGCTGTGGTGGGGTTCACGGTCTTGCTCTTCGAAGTCTTGGCGGTTCCAGGCCGGAAACATCGTATCGCCCGGCAGGTCGGCGTCGATCTCGGTCAGCAGCAACTGGTCGGCCAAGGGCAGGGCGGCGGCGTAGAGCTCGCCGCCGCCGATCACGAACAGGCGCGCTGCTGTGCCGATCGTGGTCTGGGCCAGCGCGATCGCGCCCGCCAGCGTGTCGGCCGCCGCGGCCCCAGCGGCCCGCCAGCCGGCTTGTCGGGTGACGACGATGTTGGGGCGGCCCGGCAGCGGGCGAAAGCGCTCGGGCAGCGACTCCCAGGTCTTGCGCCCCATGATCACCGGGCAGCCCAAGGTCTGGCGCTTGAACCAGCGCATGTCCTCAGGCTCATGCCAGACCAGCCCGCTGGCCAGGCCGATGCTGCGGTTGCGCGCGACCGAAGCGATCAAGGCCAGCGCTGGCTTGGGGCGGCTCATACCGCCACAGGGGCCTTGATCGCCGGATGGTGCAGGTAGTCGATCATCTCGAAATCTTCGAAGGCGTAGTCGAAGATCGTGGCGGGCCGGCGCTTGATCTCGATTTGAGGGTAGGGGTGCGGCGTCCGCGCGAGTTGGGTTTTGACCTGGTCGGCATGGTTGTCGTAGAGGTGGCAATCGCCGCCGGTCCAGATGAAGTCGCCGACATCGAGCTCGCATTGCTGCGCCAGCATGTGCGTGAGCAGTGCGTAGCTGGCGATGTTGAAGGGCACGCCGAGAAAGATGTCGGCGCTGCGCTGGTAGAGCTGGCAGCTGAGCTTGCCGCGGCCCCCCGGCAAAGTGGCGGGCGCGACATAGAACTGGAACATCGCATGGCACGGCATCAGTGCCATCTGGTCGAGCTCGGCGACGTTCCAGGCGCTGACGATGATGCGTCGCGAGTCGGGGTTGGTCTTGAGCTGCTGCACCACTTGGGCGATCTGGTCGATGTGGCCGCCGCCCGGCGTGGGCCAACTGCGCCACTGTACGCCGTAGACCGGCCCCAGGTCGCCGTCAGGTCGCGCCCATTCGTCCCAGATCGTGCAGCCCTTGTCCTGCAGCCAGGCGACGTTGCGCCCGCCGCGCAAGAACCACAGCAGCTCAACGATGATGGCTTTGACAAACACCTTCTTGGTCGTGACGAGGGGAAAGCCTTCGTTGAGGTCGAAGCGCATCTGGTGGCCGAACACGCTGCGCGTGCCAGTCCCGGTGCGGTCGGCCTTGGCCACGCCGTGCTCGGCGACATGGCGCATCAGGTCTTCGTATTGCGATCGGATCGGACGGGTCAATTCAGTAAGCTCCGAAAAGTGTGTCTAGGGCTTGCTGAACCGCCTCCCGGCCATCGACCAGGCGCCTCAAGGGCCGGTGCAATTCGGCCAGCGGTACCGCGCCCAGCGTGGCGGTGTCGATCACCACGCGCTCGTTGGCCACGGCCAGCACCGGGTTGAGGTGGCGGGCCTGCGGTCCAAAGGCGGCCTCGGTGCGCAGCGGGATCACCACGCGCGTCTCCAAGCCGTCGATGTAGTCGTTCTGGACATCGAAAAAGTAAGGCGTTTCAGCCCGCTCTGACGCCTCGGGGTTGGCGAACACGTCGAAGCGCGCCATCACGGCCCTTTCATGAAGGTTCGGTAACGCGCCAGCGGCAGGCCTTCACGCGCGATCCTGGCGTTGTAGTGTGCGACCGCTTCCTTGTTGTCTTCGTTCCATCGCGCCCAGTAGCGCTTGCGCAGCTCTTCGGCCAGCAAGGCGTCGACGGTGGCCGATAGGTTCATGCCCAGGTCGCGGGCAGCATCCAACACCTTGGCGTTGAGGCTGAGCTTGGTCGCGCGTTTGGGTGAGTCGTTGAAGTGCAGCATCGCAAGCTCCTGCGTCATGCGCATCAATTATGCGCTGAGGCTAGGCCTGGCTTCAGGTCGGGATGGGCGCCTGATCGCCTGCTGCCAGCCCGAACTGCATCGCCGCCAAGCGGGCGTAGAGCCCGCCGCGCTCGACCAGTTCGTCGTGCTTGCCGATGTCGACGATGCGGCCGGCTTCCATCACGACGATGCGGTCGGCACGCTTGACGGTGGCCAGGCGATGGGCGATGACCAGCGTGGTGCGCCCGCTCATGGCCGACTCCAGCGCGAGCTGCACCATGCGTTCGCTCTCGGCGTCGAGCGCGCTGGTGGCTTCGTCGAGCAGCAGCAACGGCGGGTTCTTGAGCATGGCCCGCGCGATGCTGATGCGCTGGCGCTGGCCGCCCGACAGGCGAACACCGCGCTCGCCCAGAAAGCTGTGGTAGCCCTCGGGCAGCGCGGTGATGAAGTCGTGTGCGAAGGCCGCCTTGCCCGCGGCGATCACCTCGGTGTCGGGCGCATCGGGTCGGCCGTAGCGGATGTTCTCTAGCGCCGAGGTCGAGAAGATCGTGCTGTCTTGCGGCACGATGCCCACGCGCTGGCGCAGCGCGGCCAGCGAGCTTTGCTGCACCGACACACCGTCGACCGAAATCGTGCCAGCGCTTGCGTCGTAGAAGCGCAGCAGCAACTGGAACACCGTGCTCTTGCCCGCACCGCTGGGGCCGACGATGGCCACGGTCTCGCCCGGGGCGACCGTCAGGTTGAAGTCGCGCAGCGAGGGCAAGCTGGGGCGCGAGGGGTAGTGGAAGCTGACCTGGTCGAGCCGCAGCGCCGAGCCCGCAGCGGTGGCCGGCAGCGCTTGGGGCTGCGCCGGGTCTTGCACTGGCGATCGCGCCGAGAGCAGTTCCATCAGCCGCTCGGTGGCGCCGGCAGCACGCAGCAAGTCGCCGTAGACCTCTGAGAGTACCGCCACGCTGCTGACCAAAATGATCACGAACACCACTGTCTGGCCCAGGTGGCCGGCGCTGATGCGTCCGGCCGCCACCGCCTGCGTGCCCTGGTACAAGCCCCACAGCAGCGCGCCGAACGTCGCGGTGATGATGAATCCCACCAGGATCGCGCGAACGCGGGTGCGTTTGATCGCGGTCTCGAATGCGCGCTCGGTGGCGGTGTCGAAGCGCCGGGCTTCGCGCTGTTCCTGGCCGTAGCTCTGCACCACGGGAATCGCGTTGAGCACCTCGGCAGCGATCGCGCTTGAGTCGGCCACCCGATCCTGGCTGGCGCGGCTCAACTTGCGCACCCGGCGGCCGAAGTACAGGCTGGGCAACACCACCAGGATCAGGATGCCCAGCACCTGCATCATCACCCAGGGGTTGGTGATGATCAGCATCGCCATCGCGCCAATGCCCATGACCGCGTTGCGCAAACCCATGCTCAGGCTCGAGCCCACGACGGTCTGGACCAGCGTGGTGTCGGTGGTCAAGCGGCTGAGCACCTCGCCCGACGCCGTGGTCTCGAAGAACTCGGGGCTCTGACGCACCACATGGGCATAGACCGCGTTGCGCAAGTCGGCGGTGACGCGCTCGCCCAGCCAGCTGACGGTGAAAAAACGCAGCGCCGAGAACAAGCCCAGCGCAGCGCCGACCGCAAACAGCGCCAAAAAATGCCCACGCAGCGCCATCAGCCGGTCGGCCGGATCGGCCGCCACAACGCCCTGGTCGATCAGTGACTTCAGCGCGATCGGGAACGCCAGCGTGCTGATCGCGGCCATCACCAGGAACATCAGGGCCAGCGCGATGCCGACCCGGTAGGGCCGCAGAAAGGGTCGCAGACCCGACAGCGATCGGGGTGTGGCAGCGGCAGGGCGGTCGGTGGGTTTGGCCATGGCAGCAGTGTAGAGCCCGGTTTTGAGGCCTTCAGGCTGTTGCTTCGATGCTGATTTTGATGGTTTACACGATCAATGTCTGCACAATGATTGCATAGGCAAGTATATTCAGGGCATGCCTGCCCCGACGCCATCGCCTGCCAGCTTCTACAGCGCCGAGTCGCTGCGCCCCGAGGGCACGATCGGCCGGCTGATGAAGCGGGTGATGCAGTCGGTGCTGTTGCAGATCGACCGCCGGCTCGCGGTCCACGACCTGACCCATGCCCAGTGGTTGCCGCTCTACCGCATCGCCCGCGGCGGCTGTGACACCATGGCGGCGCTGGCGCGTGATCAGTCGCTCGACCCTGGCGCGATGACACGCGCCCTCGACCGACTCGAGACCAAGGGTTTGGTGCGGCGCGAGCGATCGCAACAGGACCGCCGGGTGATCAAGCTCGAGCTGACCGATTCCGGTCGCGACGTCTCGCAGCATGTGCCCGCGGTGCTGGCTGAGGTGCTCAATGCCCACCTCGCGGGTTTTACCCAGAGCGAGTGGCTGATGTTGACCGACCTGCTGGAGCGCATGCTCGCCAATGGCGAAGCATTGCGCGATTGCACCAAGGATATTGCCAAGGACAGCGAGTGAGTTCATTTTTTCAAATCCCGAGCCGCTGGCGCTTGGTGGCCGTGGCGCTGCTGGCGCTGCAACTCGGCGCCTGCATGGCGCCAGGGCCGTTGCCCGCAGCACTGCCGCTGCTCAATGCCAAGACGGTCGGTGGGCAGGGCGATGCGACCACGCCGTTCCCGGATGCCCAGTGGTGGCGAGCGCTCGGTGCGCCGGCGCTTGATGCGCTGGTCGAGCAGGCGCTGGCCGGCCAGCCCAGCCTGGACAGCGCGGCAGCGCGGTTGGCCCGCGCAGCGGCGCTGGTCGATGCCACCGAAGCAGCCCAGGGTCCTCAGGCGAACCTGGGGCTGGACCTGACGCGCCAGCGTTTTTCCAAGCACGGCCTGGTGCCGCCGGCGCTGGCGGGTGGCGTGATCAATGTCGGCAACCTGCAAGCCAATGCCAGTTACGAACTCGACTTTTTCGGCCGCCACCAGGCGGTGCTGCAAGCCGCGATAGGCCAGCAGCAGGCCGCGCGCGCCGAGTTACAGGCCGCGCGCGTGTTGTTGGCGGCCAATGTCGCGCGCGCCTATGTCGCTCTGGCCCGTCTGGCCAGCTTGCAGGCGCTGGCCCAGCGCAGCCTGGCCCAGCGCCAGGCCATGCTCGAGCTGACGCGCTCGCGGGTCCGGTCCGGGCTCGACAGCATGGTCGAACTGCGAGGCGCCGAGAGTGGACTGCCCGAGGCCAGGGGGCAGATCGAGTCGCTGGCCGGTCAGATGGCATTGGTGCGGCACCAGTTGGCCTTGCTCAGTGGTCAGCCGCCGCACGCGCTTGACGGCTTGGTGCCGGCGCTGCTGACGCTGCCTGGCGTGTCGCTGCCCGGGCGACTGGGTGCCGACCTGCTCGGCCGGCGCGCCGATGTGGTGGCCGCGCGCTGGCGGGTCGAGGCGGCGCTGCAGGATGTGGAGGTCGCCCGCGGCCAGTTCTATCCCGACATCAACCTGATCGGCTTTGCCGGTCTGAACACGCTCGGCCTGGACCATTTGCTGTCGCTTGGAAGCCGCAGCCTCGGTGTCGGGCCTGCGCTGCGCCTACCGCTGTTCGATGGCGGCAGGCTGCGCGCCAACCTGCGCGGTCGCGCAGCCGAAGCCGATGCCGCTGTGGCGGCCTACAACGCGGTGGTGCTCGATGCCGCGCGCGAGGTCGCAGACGCTGCCGCCAGCTGGCAGTCGACCGCCCGCCAACAAGCCGAGCAGGCCCAGACCCAGGCCTTGACCGAGAGCGCTTACGAGTTGACGCTGCAGCGCTACCGCGCCGGTCTGGGCAACCAGCTGCTGGTGCTCAACGCCGAAACCGGCGTGCTGGCCCAGCGCACTCAGGGCGCCGAACTCCACGCCCGCGCGCTGGACGCCCAGGTCGCGCTGATGCGCGCTCTGGGCGGTGGCTGGCGCGACAGCGCGACTTCGCCGGCCGCGTCCTTGCCCGCGCCAGGCCATTTGGCAGCCGCTCGCTGAGCCCGCCAGCAACCGATCATCCGCAACCCTCCCGCCATGTCCCAGCCCAATACATCGTCCCCCGTGCCTGTCGGCACGCCCCATCGCGCCAAGGCCCGCGGCAAAGCGCTGAGTGCGATCGCCTTGCTGGTGCTGCTCGGCGGCGCGGGCTATGCCGCTTACTGGCATCTTGCGCTCAGCACGGTCGAGTCGACCGACAACGCCTATGTGCAGGGCAATGTGGTGCAGATCACTTCGCAGGTCGCGGGCACGGTGGTCGCGATCCTGGCCGACGACGCGGATCCGGTCAAGGCCGGCCAGGCCTTGGTCAGGCTCGACCCGGCCGACGCCAAGGTCGCGCTCGAACAGGCCGAGGCCCAGCTCGGGCAGACGGTTCGCGAGATCCGCATGCTGTACGCCAACAACGCGACCTTCGGCGCGCAGATCGGCTTGCGCGAGGCCGAGCTGGCGCGAATGGTCAGCGAGGTGCAGCGTGCGCAGGACGATGTCAACCGGCGTGCGCCGCTGCTGGCCAGCGGCGCGGTCGGCCAGGAGGAACTCGCCCATGCCCGCGCGCAACTCGCAGCCAACCGCAGTGCCCAGGCCGCCGCGCAGTCGGCGCTGGTCGCGGCCCGCGAGACGCTGCTGTCAAACCAGAGCCTGACCGACGGCACCAGCGTGGAACAGCACCCGGGGGTCCAGAAAGCCGCTGCAAGGCTGCGCGAAGCCTATCTGGCACTGCGCCGGGCCGAGCTGCCGGCGCCCTTGGACGGTGTGGTGGCGCGGCGCAGCGTGCAGATTGGCCAGCGGGTGGCAGCCGGCATGCCGCTGATGGCGGTGGTCGCGCTCGACAAGCTGTGGGTCGATGCCAATTTCAAGGAAGGCCAGTTGAAGAACCTGCGGCTGGGCCAGCGCGCCACGCTGACGGCCGATGTCTACGGCCGCAAGCAGAGCTTTCACGGCCTGATCAGTGGCCTGGGCGCCGGCACCGGTGCGGCTTTCGCGCTGCTGCCGGCGCAGAACGCCACTGGCAACTGGATCAAGGTCGTGCAGCGGGTGCCGGTGCGCATCACGCTCGACCCCAAGGAGTTGGCAGCCCATCCGCTGCGGGTGGGCTTGTCAATGGAGGTCGATGTCGATGTCAGCGACACCAGCGGCAAGACCCTGGCCGACGTGCCGCGCGGCCAGCCCTTGGCGCAGACCGAGGTCTTCGACGAACTCGTCAAGGCCGCCGATGCCGAGGTGGCGCGCGTGGTGCGGGCCAACATGGGGGCTGGTGTGGCACCGACAAAACCCGCCGCTGCGACCAAGGCTTCCTGATGGCCCATTCGGCCGCGGTCGAACACCCGCCGCTGCAGGGCAGCGCTCGGCTGGTGGGCACCTTGGCCTTGTCGATGGCGACCTTCATGAACGTGCTCGATTCGTCGATCGCCAACGTGTCGATCCCGGCCATCGCCGGCAACCTCGGCGTCAGCCCTGCGCAAGGCACCTGGGTCATCACCAGTTTTAGCATTGCCAACGCGATTGCCGTGCCGCTGACCGGCTGGCTGACACAGCGCTTCGGCGCGGTACGGCTGTTCATCGGCAGCGTGCTGCTGTTCGTGACGAGTTCCTGGCTCTGCGGCCTGGCCATCTCGCTGGAGATGCTGGTGGCGGCGCGGGTGCTGCAAGGCTTGATGGCCGGGCCCATGATGCCGCTGTCGCAAATCCTGCTGATGGCCAGTTTCCCGCGCCACCAGGTCGGCAAGGCGCTGGCCTTTTGGGGCATGACCACGCTGGTCGCGCCGGTGGTCGGGCCGCTGCTGGGGGGCTGGATCACCGACAACTTCTCCTGGCCCTGGATCTTCTACATCAACGTGCCGGTCGGCGTGCTGGTCTCGCTGGTCACTTGGCGGCTCTACCGCGAGCGTGACACCCCTATCCACAAGTTGCCGATCGACCGCGTCGGTCTGGCGCTGCTGGTGCTGTGGGTGGGTTCGCTGCAGCTGATGCTCGACATGGGCAAGGAGCTCGACTGGTTCGCCTCGCCGCTGATCAGTGGACTGGCGCTGGCGGCCTTGGTCGGTCTGGCCTTGTTCGTGGTCTGGGAGCTCACCGATGCCCATCCAGTCGTCGACCTGAGGCTGTTCGGCCGGCGCAACTTCGGCTTTGGCGTGTTGACCACCGCGCTGGGCTACGGGCTGTTTTTCAGCAACGTGGTCATGCTCCCGCTGTGGTTGCAGCAGTGGATGGGCTATACCGCCACCAACGCGGGCATGGTGCTGGCGCCGGTGGGCTTGCTGGCAATCCTTCTCTCGCCGCTGGTGGGCAAGAAAGTGTCGGTGTGGGATCCGCGGGTGATGGCCTCGGTCGCGTACCTGATCTTCGCCTATGTGCTGTGGTTGCGGGCGGACTTCACGACCCAGACCGACTATGTCCATATCATGCTACCCACCTTGCTGCAGGGCGCGGGGACGGCCTTGTTTTTCATCCCGCTGACGACGATCAGTCTGTCCGGGCTGGACCCCAGGCGCTTGCCTGCAGCCGCGGGTTTGAGCAACTTCATGCGCATCACCGCCGGCGCGATGGGCACCTCGATCACCACCACGCTGTGGGAGAGCCGTGCCGCGATGCACCATGCCCATCTGGTCGAGGGCCTGCAGCAGGGCAACTCTGCGTTGGCTGAGATGCTGCGCACGCTGGGCCAGTTCGGCATGGGCGAGGCTGCGGCGCTGGCCCACGTCAACCGGCTGATCGACCAGCAGGCTTACACCCGGGCCGCCGACGACATCTTTTTAGGTTCGTCGCTGGTGTTCGTGCTGCTGATCTCGATGATCTGGCTCACGACCAGGCCGCCGCGCTTGGTGCAAACGCCCGCTGCGGTCGACAAGGCTGCAGAGCACTGAGCGCCCCGAGGCCGCTGAGTCAGCGCCAACTCGGACCGGATCGCTGGGTTTTTGCGCCGTGTCGGCCGCACGGGCTGCGCACGCTCATGTTCGGGGGGCAGGCCGCTTGGAGGCTCTGATGCGGCACGCCTTGTGATCGAATCGTCGCAGCGGCCAGCACCATGACACCAGATCCACGAGATGTGATCCCTGCGCACGCCCCTGCGGTGTGGGGCGGGCTCATTGCGATGGCGCTAGGCGCAGGTTTGGGTGCGCTGCTGTGGCTGGCCTTGCCGGGCCCGCAGCGGCTTGGCTTGAGCGTCTTGCTGGCCGCAGCTGCGGGGGCGGCGGTGGCGGCCGGGTTGGCGGCCGGGTTGGCGGTCTGGGCATCGTTTTGCAACTGGCGATCCACGGCGATCAAGCCTTGGCCGCCGGATGTGCAGCGGGGCGCTGGGCCCGCAGCCGCGGTCACGGTCGAGCAAGGCTTGAAGTCGCCAACTGCCGCCAGCATCGAGTCTTTCTGCGGCGCGCCCGTGCGCGATGCGATCTCTGGTGCGTACAACCCGCTCAATTTTGTCGCCGCGGCCGATCGCGAGTGGTCACGGGTGTTGCGCCACGGCGAGGACGCCGCGATGCTGCTGCTGGAGCTGGACTTCTTCATGCGTTTGAACCTGGCTTATGGCAGGCCTTGCGGCGATGCAGTGCTGGTCGAGGTCTGCCGCCTGAGCGCGACGACCTTGCGGGGCCATGATTTGCTGACACGCTTTGGCGACGGCGTGCTGTTGGTCTATCTGCCGCTGACCGAAATGCTGGGCGCGCTTGACGTGGCCGAACGCATCCGCGCGAGGGTCACGCAACTGGCGCTGGATTGGCAAGCTCAGCGCATCGCGGCCACTGTCAGTGTGGGTGTGGCGCTGGTCAGTGCCGCCCATGCATCGCTCGA
>CALQBT020000033.1 GCA_943328885.2 Bordetella parapertussis
GGCCTGCAGGTGCAGCGACTTGGCCGAAACGCTGGGCTGCGCCAGGCTGTCATCGGCCCGCGAGATGCTGCCGGCGGCTGTCAGGCTGAGGTCTCCACCCGACACCACGGGGCCGCGCGCATCGGACAGGCGCGCCACATAGGCCGATGCGACGATGTGTCCCACGACGATGTCTCGGCCCGCCGTCAGGCTGACGCTGCCGCCACCGCTGTCGATCGTGCTGCCCGCAGCCTGCTTGATATCTTGAACGGCGGAAAGGCGGATGTCACCGCCGCCGCTCGCGCCCAGCCAGCCCAGACCTGCGCCGGCGACCAGGTCGGCGTTCAGCACGATGTCGCTGGTCGCGCCCGACGCCGTCAGGCTGATGCCGCCGCTGCCGGCGCGTATGCCCACGCCCTGGTCCAGCGCCGGATAGCTGTCGACGCTGATGCTGCCGCTGGCCGTGACCGACACCGCGCCCGCATCGCCCGTGCGCAGGCCGCTGAGCGCGGTGTCCCACAGGTCAGCGCGCAAGCCGATCTCGTTGATCTGGCCGAAACGCAGGTCGGCCATCGCACCGATGCGCAGCGCGCCGGCGTTGACCAGGCGGATGTCGCCGGTCGCGGTGCCCGCTGCCAAGGTGATGACCGCCGTGCGCAGGCGCGTGGCGTCGCTGCCACCGCCGATGCCGGTGCCCGCCAAGATGCGCAGTTGGTCGCCATAGAGGCTGGTGCCGTCGGTCAAGAGCTTAGACGCATTCGCCACCGCGCCGCCCGCGATCAGGCTGATGCCGGACGCGCCGCTGAGCAGCGCCTCGGCAGTCGTTCGCGCATCGATGATGCCCAGCGTCAGGTTGACGCCTGCGGCCAGACGGATGTTGCCGCCGTCGCTGGCCAGCACCGCATCGGCTGCCATCGTCAGATTGCGCCCGGCCTGCAGGTCGGCGCTGTCCTGGCGGGTCATGACCCGCGAGGCGGCGTCCAGCAGCAGGTCACGGCCTGCCAGCAAAGACAAGGCGGTGGCCTGGACGGATTTGCCCTGACCCAGCACCACATCGGCATTGCTGGCCAGCGCTTCGATCAGCAGATCACCGCTGCCGAGCAAGATGAGGTTCGCGGCAATCGTCAGGCTGCCTGCGCTGCTGCGCAGCACGGCCGAGCTGTCGCCACCCTCGCTGCCCGCGGCAAAAGACTGCACGGTCAGCGCGCGGTCGTTGAGCAAGGCCACGTCGCCGGCGGCGCTGAGATTGAGCTTGTCGGCCGAGGTCTCGATCGTCTCGCCACGGCGGCCCAGCAGGCCGACCGAGCCCCCGGCGCTGACCGTCAGCGTGCCGGCCACCAGGTCGGCCGCCGCATCGCCTGCCGCATCGACGGTGGCTTCGAGCAAGGCGCCGCCAGCGCTCAGATTCAGCGCGGCGTCGCCTGCGTCGACCAGCGACACCACGATGTCCTGGGCGGCATTGACCTTGATCGTGCCGACCGTGCCGTAGCTGGTGCCGCGCTGGCCGGTCTTGATCCACGCGCCGGCTTCTTGCAGCACGGAGCCGAGCGAGGCCTCGATGTCCAGCGTCCCCTTGAAGTGGGTCAATTGAGAGTCAGCACGCTGGACCACGTCTTGATGCGCCAGCAACTTCAGCACACCGCCCCCGAAAGTGATGTCGTTGGCCAGCACCAGGCTGCCACCGGTGGACTGCAACAACAGCCGACTGCCCGAGTAGGCCTGCAGGTCGAGTGCGGCCGTGACCGTCAGATCGCCCTGGGCCTGAACCTGGATCCAACCCTGGCGCGCCATGTACAGGCTGTCGACCCCGAGGTCATCGACATCGGCGACATTGATCACCGCGCTCAGGTCGCTGATGCTCGAGACGCTCAGATGATCGGCGTCGATCTTCAGCGCACGCAGGCTGCTGCCGATGTTGTGCACCGACTGCTGCGCAACCGGGTTGCCACCCTGGCCCGCGACCAGCGTGACCTGCGCGCCCCGCAGGTCGATGTCGCCGCTGCCCGAAGCGAGCAGACTGCCGGTCGGCGATTGCAGGAACAGGTCGCCCTGCTCGGAAACCACATGGGTCAGCAGCATGTCGCCGCTGGCCTCCATGAGCTTGACCGTCCCGAAAGCGTCGACCTGCAGATGGCTGCCGGCGTCGATCAGCAGCGCGCCAAATTCGCGCTGACCGGTCGTCGAATTTGTGCCCAGGCTGGTGAACACGCCGCCGCGCAAGCTGCCGCCTTCGGCCTTCAGTTCGATGTCGCCAGGGCCGCGGATCAGCGCGGTGTTCGAGCTGCCCGCGGCGTAGATCGATCCGCCGGCCTCCAGGTGGATGCGCCCGGCCGACGCGACGCCCTTGATGAACAAGCCACTGCGGCTGTCGAGCTGCAGATCGCCATCGGCGCGCAGGATCACCTCGCCCTGGCTCTGCACCGCAACCACGCCGCTGGCCGAGATGTTGAGGTCGTCGGTGATCTGCAGCGTCACGCTGAGCAGGTCACGGCGGTCTTCGATCCATTGCCCATGGCGCACGTCGGCCACGCCATCGGTGCTGGCCAGCGTGCTCAGGTCTGTTGGCGCGGTGGCGTTGGCCGCCACCTTGCGCCACAGCGACGCAGTCTGGAACACATAGGGTGAGGACAGGTCGAAAGTACCGTCGTCGCCGAGGTATTCGTAACGCTGGTACTGCAGGTCCAGCACATCGCGTGGGCTGGCCTGGGCCAGCAAGGCCTTGTTGGCCTCGCTGAGCTTGGAGAAATCTGCCGGGCGAGCGATCGTGATGCGGTCCGAGCTGCGGCCCACGGCAGCGACCGTCCCGCCGCTGTCGGTGACCGCGCTCAAGCTGATGTTGGCGCCCATCACGTTGGTCAGCTCCGCGCCGCCGTTGCTGGCTGCAGTCAGCACATCGCTGTGCGGCAGCATCAGCGCCATGACGTCGGGCGCCAACGCGTAACGCGCGTTGGCGCTCAATTCGGTGGCGCTGCCCAGGCCAGCCGTGGCCAGCGCTTCGTCGCTGAAGTCGGCTTGGTCGATCATCGCCTGCACACCATCGGCATTCGGCACGAAGCGCTCCAGCGCCGCGTCGACGATCGCGCCGTGCAGCGCCGACAGGCTGACGTCTTGCGGCGTCAGCGTGGTGCCCGCTTCGACCGAGGCGTTGCCATCGTTCCAGGCGGTGGGCGCCACCAGGCGCAGGTCGCCGTTGGCTTCGATCACCGTGACGCTGCCCAGCGCACGCGCGGCCAAGCCGCCGGCGCCGCCAATATCGCTGTCAACCCGGACGTTGATCAGCCCGTCCCCGCCGTCGAGCTGAACCGTCTCGCCGACGATCCGCGAGGTCGAGGCCAGGCCCCAGATGCCGTCGGTCGACAGCACCGTGACGTCGTGCGCGGTGCCCACTGTCGCTGCAGCGTTGAGGTAGCCCTGGGCCGCGCTCAGCGGCACGCCGCCCGCCTCGTAGGTCACTGCGATGATCTGGCCGATCTTGATCGGCGCGCTGGGCTTCTTCGGGTCGGCAATCTGCTCGACCACCACGTTGCCGGTGGCGACGATGTTGAGCTTGCCCTTGGGGTCTTTGACGCGGACCGTCACATCGCTGTTGGCCACGATGTCGGGCACCGCGCCGCTGAACACCACCGTGCCAGCGACTTCCAGCGCATCGGCTGACAGCGCGATCGGCTTGAAGTCGTTGTCAGCCTCGGCCGTGCTCTGGCCGAAAGACACGCTGCCGGCCAGCAGCAGCTTGCCGGTGGTCTGGATGTTGATCACCGGTTTGCTGCTGCCGAGCATCGCCTCGATGCTGACCGGCTTGTCGGCCTGCATCGAGTAGGTGTAGAAATCCTTCAAGCCGGTGACCGTGGTGGTCTTGGTGGTGATGGTCTGCTCGCGCAGCCAGCCACCGCCCGTGACGGTCGGGCCGTCGATGGTGATTTCCTCGTTGGCGAAATTGCTGTCGAAGCGGTTGTCGGCCTTGGACGGCGTCCAGTCACCGTTGGCGCCGGCCCATAGCAGCGTCGGCACCCCGGTGATCGTGTTGCTGGGTGTGGCCAGGTAGGCGTACCACAGCGCGGGCTTGTCGGGGTACAGCGCCATCATCGACAAGTCCAGCGTCTTCCTGCCGCCGCTGAGCTGCGCGACAAAAAGCCATTTGTTTTCGACGCTGAAATCGATCACCGGGAAGGCCACCGCACTGGTGCCGCCGACATAGCGGTACAGCTTGTCGGTGCTCACGTCGCGGACCAGGCTCACCCCCTTGACCAACTCGACGGCCGGATTGCTCCTTTGGACATAGTCAACCACCAGCTCGTTGCCCTGCAGCGCTTGGCGCACCGCGGCTGACACGTTCGGGTCACTCAGTCGGATCAGCAGTTCGGACTCGAGCAGCGGCGTGCCGTCAGTGAATTTGGTGTCGACCGACTTGGCCTCGGTGTCGGGCGACAGCGCGTCCCACTGGAAGCCCAGCAGGTTGAAGCTCTTTTCCTCGTAGATTTTCAGCGCCGTGCGGGTCTTGGCCTGGCCTTCGGTCCAGACGTAGTAACGGCCCAGCTCGGGTTGGTAGACCATGGGCTGGCCGGCGTCCACCCCGGTCTGAGCTGCGCCTGCGACCGGGTTGTAGGTGATGCTGCTGACACCGCCACTCGATTCGAGCACACCTTGCTTGACCGCGTGGTCGAACTTGCCGTGCTGTACCTGGTAGTCGTCACGCCGCAAGGTGGCCGTGTCGGTGATGGTGATCTTGCCGACGCGGTCGGTTGACACGTCGATGGTGTCGACGGTCAGTGAGAACTTGCTGCGGTTGATGATGTTGACCGAGGCGTAACCGCTGGCCACGCGCAAGCGCCCGTTGCCAGTGCTCAGGATCTGACCGGTCAGGTTGATCACCCCCCCGGTGGGCTTGATCGGGCTGAGCACGATGCTGCCAGCGTCGACATCGAAGAAACCGTCGACCGACGCGAGGCCGGCTGCGCCGTACGAGATACCGGGCAGCAGATTGCCGCTGGCATCGGTGAAGTTCGACGAGCGTCCGGGGTTGAAGGTCTCGGCTATCGTCAGGTCGATGCTGTCGACACCGCTTTGCACCAGGCCGTTGAGGTTGAGGTAACGGGCATTGATGTTGATCTCGCCCATCGCGAAGACGATCGAGCTTTTGGTGGCTGACGCATCCATCGCGGCGAGCAGGAGCTGCAGCCGAGCGTCGCCGGCATTGCCGTTGGCTTGGCCGTAGCGCAGCTGGCTCTTGCTGCCCGCGGCGTTGTAGGCCTGGCTGCCGAACAGCTCGAAAAAGCTGTTGTTGGCCAAGTCAGGATTGGCCGACAGGTACTGACGCGGGTCGCCGCCGGCGTGGTACCAGTCGCCGGTGCTGAGGTTGAAGTCGCCCGTCGCGCTGAGCTTGACGGTGCCGGCACGCAGTTCGCCGGTGACGTTGATGCTGCCCTCCATGTTGGTCAGGTAGAGCGCACCGTCAGCGTTCTTCAGGCTGCCACGCACATACAGGTCTTGCGGCGCATCCGGTATCTGGACGGTTCCCAAGCTGTAATAAGCCTTAGGATAAGCGTCTTGCATCACCCGAATTTCGCTCTTGCCGGTGTCGCGCAGAAAGCTCAGCGTGGTCGCACCCGGGCCGGGTGGCGCGTACTGCAGCCTGGCAAAGACACCCGACTCGTTGCCGTCCAGGCCGTCGATGTTCAGGCTGGCAATCGCGACGCCGAATTCCAGCTTCAGCACCAGCGTGGCGGCGTTGACCGCCGCGACGAAGTCAGCCAAGCTGACGGCGCTGGCGATGGCGGCGAGCAGGGCTTGCGCATTGGCGGGCAATGTGGCGCCGCTGCGCGGCGTGGCGCGCAGGCTGATCGCCTCGGTGCCGACCAAGGTGGCGAAGCCCCGGGTGCTGTTGCTCGCCACCGCGACGGTCTGGCCCGCTTCGGGCTTGAGGAAGGACTGGCTCAGCGTGACGACCTGCGAAGCGATCGCAACAAGCGCTTGCGTGACCGCGCGGTTGCCAAAGTACACCGATCCGGCGTCCAGCGACACCAGCTCGCCATCGAGCTTGTCGACCCGTCCGCTGGCCAGGATGCTGATGTCGTTGATCTCCAGGCTGAAGGGTGTGTTGTTGACGATGTTGATGCGGGCCTGGCCATGGGCCAGCGCGCGGCCGCTGGTGTAGGCCTGCGCCAGCGAGCCGCGCGAGGCGGCGTCGGCCTGGACATAGATGCCGCCGGCCGAGGCTTGCACCGTGGGCAGGCGCAGGAACAGCATGTCGAACTGCGCGCGCGGCGCCACCGCAGCGCCGGTCTGGACCGCCAGGCCCATCTTCAACAGCTTGGCGTCGATCTGTTCGAGCAAGACTTGATAACGTGCAATAGCCTCGGCATTGCCGGCATGGCTCTCCATCCAGCCGACGACTTTGGCGCGGTCCTCGAACAGCTGGTTGGCCACATTGGCGTAGACCAGTTGGGGCAGTGCCATGTCGACGGGCTTGACGACGTAGAAGCGGCCGTTCAGCTGGGACGCAAACTGCAGGCCCCGGTCGCTCTTCATCGCGGTCAGCTGGGTCCAGCCGCTGCCGCTAAAGCTCTCGCCCACACTGATCGTGGCGTCGCCGCTGGCGCTGCGCTGGTACCAGTCGCCGCTGGCGGTTCGCACCGTCTCGCCGGTCTTCACCACCATCCCGGCTGTGCTGGCGCTGAGCAGATGGGTCGCGGTGACCGGTTTCCAGCGCGTGGTGTCGAGGTAGTTCTCGGCCTCCAGCGCCAGGTTGCTGTCGGCCGCACCGGTGGGCGGGCTGTAGACATAGGCCTGGTTGGCCACGCCCTTGCCGAAGGCGCCGGGCACCAGCTCGACGATGTTGCCGGTGGTCACGCCGATCGCCACCGAGTCGATGTCGAGCACGGCGTATTCGTAGCGCTGGGCCGGGTCCAGGCCCAGGGCCAGCAGCTCGGCGGCGTTCAAGGTCTGGCCCAGGCGGTCGGCCGCGATCGTGCGCTGGCCGCCGACCAGGATCGGCAGCAGCTGCAATTCGGAGTGGTAGTTGACCCCGGCTTCGAGCTGCGCGGCCGGCCCGACCATGACCGTGTTGACGCTGTTGACCGAGCCGCCGCCGGCGACCTTGCCGGCATAGATCGGCAGTGCCAGGTTCAGCACCATGCCAGCGGTGCGGGCGCGCGTGTCGCCGCCCAGGCCGGGTTCGGCGATCAGGTCGATGTCGCGAACGGCGCGCACCGCGCTCGTGCCGCCGAGCACGATGCTGTTGAACTCGTTGATCTGGGCCCGCGCGATCGGCAGGCTCAAGCCCTGCAACGCGATCAAGGTCATGTCGGTCTGGGCCTTGGCGTCGAGTTGGTTGCTGACGCGGTCTCGGCTCTGGCCGGCGTAGAGCTTGACGTCGGTGCCGAGCAACTCGGCGTTGTTGAGCAGGATGTCGCTGTGGCTGTTCAGATCGCTGAACGCGTTGGCATTGGCGCCAGCGATCGCGCCGACCGACAGCACGTTGGCGCCCGAGAGCATCGTGGCATCGGTGCGCGTGCTGAGCTCGAGGTTGCCGCTGTAGTTGCGCAGCGCGCCGCCGTCGATCACGATGTCCGAGAAGGTGTTGGCCGTCTGCTCGGCCAGCGCAAAGTTGATCGCCAGGCCCCCCACGCCGTCGACCCGAACCTTGTCGATGATGTTGAGCCGGGTCAGCGTGCTGAGTCGCAAGGTGGCGCCGCCGACGGTGGTCGATTGGGTGTTGATCTGCGCACCCTGACCGACCTTGACCGCGGCGCCGAAGAGCTTCTCCGTGCTGCCTATGGTGGTGATCGCGCTCAGCGCGGTGAAGGCCACGCCGCCTGCGGAGGTCGATCGCAGGGAGTCCTGTGTGGCCGAGAACTTGCGCTTGCTGACCAGGTTCTTGGCGTCGATCAGCACCGTCTCGGCCTCGACCTTGGCGCCCGCGCCGATCACCACCTGGGCATCGCCCGCCAGCGTGTTGAGCATCAAGGCGCCGCTGCCCGCAAATGCGCCGACCGCCAGGTTCTCCGAGACCGCGTCGAAGTTCTGCTCCCGCCTGGCGTTGAGCTGCACGGTCTGCGCCAATACCTGGCTGCGGGCGCCGATGCCTGCCAGCGTGGTCGCGCCAATGCCAAGGTCCGAGTAGGCGCCGGCGATGCCGGCGAACAAGCCGCCGCTGGCCGCGATGGCATGCTGGTAGATCTCGTCCTGACCGTAGGCGTCGATGCGCAGCGCAGCCGCCTGCAGCTTGACATCGTCGCCCAGCCCGGCCCAGATGCGGCTGTTGTCAGTGGTCTGCACCATGCTCACGCCCATGGCGCCGCCCGAGCTGACCGAGATCGACGCCGACAGCGCATCGGCGTTCTGCAGGCCTTGCGCGCTGACCAGCACATCGCCGGCCACCGTCACTTCGGCGTTGTTGACGCCGGCCTCGATCACCGGCGCGATCAGGTTGACCGACACCGTGCCGGCCGCCGCCGCGGCCACCAGGCCGAAGCTGGCCGCCGCGGCGATCACCTCGGCCTGGCTGGTGGCCTTGCCCTGCGCCCTGACCGTGAGGTCGCCCGCGCTCAAGACCCTGCTCCTGCCGGTCAGGCCCTGGGCGTCGGCCGGGTCGACCACCGCTCGGATCTCGGTGTTGATCGTGTTGTAGGAGTTGGCACCGCCGCCCGCCACCGCAGCACCCACACCGCCCATGATGGCCACCGCCACCGCAGTCGAGCGCGACTTGATCACCGACACATCGCTCGCGTCCAGGCTGATGTCGCCCACGGCGTCCAGCACCGCGCGATCGACCAGCACCTGGGTGCTGCTGGCGATCAGGTTGTCGGCCAGCGACACGCCGATCGCCACCGACGCTCCGACGGCGCCGAACGACGCCGCCACCGAAACCGCCATCACGCTGGCGTCGATCTTGGCGCTGTCGGTGGCCGCAATCCTGATGAAACCGTCAACCTCGATGCCGTCCACCGTGGTGGTGCCGTCGACATAGGCCAGCGTCTGCGAGCCGATGCGGTTGACCGCGCTGGCGCCCGCGCCGCTGATCGCGACCGCGGAGGCACCACCGGCAATCGCCACCGAGCCCGCGAACACCGTCGAGTCAATAGTCTGCAGGTTGTCGGCCAGAACGCTCAAGTTCAGCGTTTGCTCGGCATCGTCGAGCGCGACGATCGAGGACTGGCTGATGCCGGCCTCGACCTGGTTGGCCGCGGTGGCCGTGAGCTGCTTCCACTTCTTGGTCTCGGCGAAGTCCTGGCTGAGGATCAAGTCCTTCTGGTTGCCGTCCTTGTCCTTCTCGGCGCGCAGCAGGGCGGCGTCGCCGATGTACTCGTAGACCTCGTTGGCGCGCGCCCCCGAGCGTGGGCCCAGGCGGATCACGTCGCCCATGACGAGCTTGTCCGGCGAGTCCACCCCCGAGGTGTATTTCACTGCGCCGGTATAGTGGACCGGGTCGTAGCCCACATAGTTGCGAGCCAGCGCCAGGCCGATCGAGGCCCCAAAGCCACCGGCGCCGCCGGCGCCCACGCCGATCGAGGCAGCGACGACGGTCGCGTCGATCCGGCTGCTGGCCGTGGACTTCACATCCATCGCGCCGGCGACGCCCAGCTCGCTGTTGTCGACGCGGGCAAAGCTGTCACCCAGGATGATGTTCATCGCCGACGCACCCGCGCCGCTGACGCCGACCCCGGCGGCGCCGCCCACCGCCAGCGCCATCGAGGCGGCGATGGACATCACCTGGATGCTGGCCGCCGAGCTGGCGAGCACCTGCACGTCGCCGGTGGCGACCAGCTCCGCGCCGGCGATCTCGGCCAGCACCTGGGTGTTGATCACATTGCGCGCCAGTGACACGCCGATCGACAAGGCCGCGCCCACCGAACCGCCGAAAGCCGCGGAGATCGACGCCGCGCCTGCGAAGGCGTGGATGCGCGAGTTGTCGCTGGCCTCGATGTCAACGCTGCCGACCGAGAGCTCGCTCAAGCGCTTGCCCAGGGTATAGCCCAGGCCCGTGTCGATGCCCGCATGGACACGGTTGCCGATCTGGTTCTCAGCCCAGACGCCCGAGCCGCTGACCGCGATGCCCGCACTGGCACCCACACCGACCGCGACAGAACCCGACAGCACCAGCGCGTCGATGGTCTGCCGGGCATTGGCGGTGAGCGACAGGTCGCCGTCCTCGGCAACGATCTTGCTGTCGATCACCAGCGCCTGGACGGTGGCGATCGCCGCTTCACCGACGACGCCAAAACCCTCCTGGCCGATCAGGTTGCGCGCCACCGAGATGCCGATCGACGCACCGACCCCCGGCCCCATGCCCGCGGCCACCGCCACCGACAGCGACGCGACCGTGGCCGAGATGCTGGCTTGGCTCTGCGCGCTCAGGTCCACGTCGCCAGCGCTTCTGACCACGCTGTTGGCGATCAGTGCGTCGGTGTGGCCCATCACCGTGTTGATTGCCACCGCGCCTGCGCCGCTCAACGCGATGCCGGCACCGCTGGCCGAGACGCCGATGGCCGCTGAAGCCGCCACCGACAAGGCGTTGATGCTGTTGCGAGACGCGCTCAGGTCCTTGCCATTGATCGCCAGCGTGTAGCTCTTGCCATTGGCGTCGAGCAGCTTCCAGCGCTTGCTCGATTCGATGATCGACACCTCGATCGTGGGCTCCACCTGCTCCCAGTGGTCGGTGTCGGTGTAGTCGACCTGGGTCAGGTCGTAGCGCTGCTTGTTCTTGCCGATGTAGGTGTAGACCGTGCCCGCGTCGCCGCCCCCGGCGTGGTCGTCGGCGAGCTGCACCGTGTCGCCCTTGCGCATCAGCTTGCCCGAGTCGACCTCGACCCACAGGTCTGCGTCGGCGAAGTCGGCGGTGGACAGGTTGGCCGTGCCGCGGTAGCTGTAGAACTGCTCGATGCCTTGGTCGTCGGTGCTGCGCACCAGGTCGTCCATCGCCAGCTCGACCTTGCCGTCGGCGGCCTTCACGCTCAGCAGCGTCCAGGTCTGCTTGTCGGCGAAATTGGCCGACGGGAAGTTGACCGATTCACCCGTGCCGACGTATTGGTAGAGCTTGTCGTTGTCGGCACCGGTGAACGCGACCCGCACCAGGTCGCCATGGCGAAGGTTGCGGTCGCGAGACTGTTCGTTGTCAAACACCGAGAGCGTTTCCCAGACCGTGTCGTCCGCAAAGTCGGCCTTGCCCAGGTCGACCTTGCCTTGGTAGCGGTATGCGGTGTTGCCGGTGTCCGAGGCCACACCCACCTGCTGGCCCTTGGCCAAGGCCAGGGTCTGCGCGGTGGGCGCCGACAGCACGTCGAGCGCCTTCCAGCGCGTGGCGTCCTCGAAGTCGGCGCTGGCCAGATCGATCTCTTCGCCGGCGCCAGGCTTGATGTACTCATAGAGCTCTTCGCCGGCGTCGCCAGCGACCACGACGCGGTCGCCCTTGACCAAGGCAAAGCGGCTGCCCTCGGGCTGGAAGTGGAAGTAGAACGACGCCCACAGGTCTGCATCGTCGAAATCGGTGGTGACGAGGTTGACCGAGTCGTTGTTGCCCAGGTATTGCCACAAGCCCGCGAACTCACCGCTGGTGATCTGCACCAGGCTGTCTGCCGCCAGATCGACCTCTTCGACCTCGGCGGCCACCACCAGCGCGTCTGCGGTCCACAGCGCGCTGTCGCGGTAGTCGGCCAGGCCCAGGTCGGTCAGCCCCTTGTATTCGTAGACCCGGCCATCGTCGGGGTTGACGATCAGTTCGCCCTTGAACAGCTTGAGCTTGTGATCGGCTGGCGCGGTCGTCTGTGCGGGCGGCAAGAGGTCGCGTCGCAGCGCCACCAGCTCCCAGGTGCTGGCATCCTCGAAATCGGCCTGCGCCAGGAACACCGTCCGGCTGTCGCCTAGATAACGCAATACCTGTTCACGCGATGCGCTGGACAGGTCGAGCAGGTCGCCGGTCTTCATCGCCAGCGACTGGCCGTCCAGCGCCGCCGGGTCGGCGGTGTGCAGGTACGAGCGGGCCCAGAGTTCGGTGTCGGCGAAATCGGCCAGGTCCAGATCGGTCTTGCCCAGGTAGCGGTAGGCCCGGCCCATCTCCTGCACCCAGCGGCTGGTGTCGCCGAAGTCTTCAGCCACCAGGTCGATCA
>CALQBT020000034.1 GCA_943328885.2 Bordetella parapertussis
CTGACGTCTAGCAGCTTGCGCGGCGTGCCGTCGGGCTTGCTCGCGTCGTAGACGATGCGACCCTCGAAGCCCACCACCTGCATCACGGTTTCGGCGAGCTCGCGGATCGTCACATCTTCGCCGGCACCGATGTTGAGCAACGGGCCGTCGTAGCCCTGGGCCATCAGGTGAACGCAGGCGTCGGCCAGGTCGTCGACATAGAGGAACTCGCGCCGAGGCGCGCCGCTGCCCCAGACCACGCACTGCGCGTCGCCGCGCTGCTTGGCTTCGTGCGCCTTGCGGATCAAGGCCGGCAGCACATGGCTGTTGGCCAGGTCGTAGTTGTCGTTGGGGCCGTACAGGTTGGTCGGCATCACGCTGATGTACTGTCGGCCGTACTGCTGGTTGTAGCTTTCAGCAAGCTTGACGCCGGCGATCTTGGCGATCGCATAAGGCTCATTGGTGGGCTCGAGTGGGCCGGTCAACAAGTACTCCTCTTTGATCGGCTGCGGGCAGTCGCGCGGGTAGATGCAGCTCGACCCCAGGAACATCAGCCGCTGCACACCAGTCAGGTGGGCGCCGTGGATCAGTCCGGTCTCGATCAGCAGGTTCTGGTACAGAAAATCGGCCCTGAACTGGTTGTTGGCCTGGATGCCACCGACCTTGGCCGCTGCGATGAACAGGTAATCTGGTTTTTCGCTGGCCAAGAAGTCGTGCACCGCACGCTGGTCCAGCAGGTCCAATTCGGCACGGTTGCGCGTGAGCAAGTTGGTGTAGCCGCCAGCCTGCAGGCGGCGAACGAGGGCGCTGCCGACCATGCCGCGGTGGCCGGTGACGAAGATCTTGGCGTTGTGGTGCATCGTCGGTTCTCGTTGCCGTGGCAAAGGATCAGGGGTGGCTGTCGGCGCTGGGCGTGCCGGTGACCTCGGCGCGCAGCGCAGCGATGGTCGCTTGCAGCTGGTCGAATTCGGCTTCTTTGCGGGCCAGAAAGCGCCGCGTCATCGCGATTTTTTCGAGCAGACCGGCGGGTGTCAGCAGGTAGGCATAGGCCAGCTTGTTGTCGTTGCGCCTGAAGTTGCCGACTTTCACCAGGCCTTTGTCGAGCATCGCGTGCAGCACATAGTGGGTCTTGCCCAGGCTCAGACCCAGGGCCTGGGACAGCTCGCGTTGCGACAGGTCGGGTTGTTCATTGAGCAGCCGCAATAGGGCCAGTTGGGAGGTGTCGGGGTCTGCGGTCACGAGCGCTCGGTGGTGCGAGAAGGGTTTCTGTTCAAGGCATGAACAGTTTAACTTGCGGGTTTTGCAGGGCCGATCTGCAGCGCGGTGTGACCGTGACCGCCAGGACGTTCAAGCAGGCTTGGCCGCAGCGGGTGGCGGTTCAGGCCCTCAGCCCAGCGCCGCCGTCGGGCCTGGGCCGGCGCAGCGAATAGCGCACCAGCACGAAGGCCAGCAGGGCCAGCAAGCTGGCCAGCGTGGTGGCGATCGCGATGATGGCGCGCTTCGGCTTGCTTTTTTTCTCGGGCGGCGTGGCAGGGTCCACCACCTGGATCAACGCGCCTTCGCGGCTCTCGTCGGCCCTTGCCAGCTCGAACTGGCGGGCGTAGAGCTCGAACAGCGTTTCCTGGTATTTGAATTCCCGGTACTTGCCCACATAGTCGGGGCCGCCAGAGTTGTCGCTGGCGTGCTCGGTGCGTGCCAGTTGCTCGCGCAAGCCGGTCAGCAGAGTTTGCTGCTGCCGCACTTCGGCGGTGCCGTCTGCCATCGTCCCGCGCAGGATTTGCAAGCGCATGTCGGCCGAGGTGGTCTCGGCCTTGAGGCGGGCGTAGGCTTCGGCGGCGGCTTTGGGTTCGGATTTGAGCGCGCCGGCATTGAAACCACTGGCTTGCAGCGCTTGCTGCGCGCCGACCAAGCGGTCGCGACTTTGCTGCAGCTGACGCTCGAAAAAAGCTCTGCGCTGCTGCGCCTCGGTCACGGCCAGCGTGCCGGTGATGCGGCGCAATTCATCGACATAGCGGTTGGCGATGTCGGCGGCCCGCTGCGGGTTCTTGTCGTCGACCTCGACGGTGAGCAGGCCGTCCTTCTTGCCCAGGGTGATGCGCACGTTGCTGGCCAACTCTTTGCGTGCGTCGACCCGAAACTTTTCTTCGTACACCTCCATCAGCTTGAACTGCTCGACGATGCGGTCTGACAGGGTGACGCTTTGCATCAACGCGACATAGCGCTCCCCGGGGCTGCTGATGCCCGCCGCACCACCGGCCAGACCTGCCAGCGACCCCAGTGAGGCCAAGGCTGACGCTGCGCCGCTCTGCGCCTGCTGCGGGGGCAGCACGGTGGTGCTGGCGGTGAAGGTGGGGGCGATCAGCAGCGTGATGCCCAGCGCTGTCAGACCGGCAGCCAAGGGCCCCATGGCCAGCAGCCACAGGTTTTGGCGCAGCGCGGCGAACATCTCGGCCAGCGTCATGCCGGGCTCATCGGCTTCAGTCTCGGTTTCGTTCATTCGTTCCAGCCTGTTCACCGGACCGACGCCTTGATACCGGCGATGCCTATGCCCAGGTTGTAGAAGATCTGGGTCCAGTCCTTGGCGTTCTGGATGAAGGTCACCTTGTCCACCTCTTCGGGCACGAAGATGCTGTCTCCAGGCTGTGCGGTTATCGAGTTCAGGTTGCCTCGCTTGCTGAACCAACCGGCGCTGGTCAGGGTGCTCACCACGCTGCCATTGGCCCGAACCACAAAAGTGCTGGCCTGGTCGGCGCCGCGGGTCGGGCCGCCTGCTAGGTTCAGGTAGTCTGTTAGGCCCAGGCCTTCGGTGTGCAGGTAGCTGCCCGCATTGAACACGCTGCCGAACACGCCCACCGCCGTGGGGTGCGGCGGGATGTAGAGCCTGTCGCCGTCCTCGAGCAACAACGTTGGCAACTGCCCGCCTTCGACAGGGATTTGCATCACCACCCGGCCACTGGGCTTGACCGCGCGCAGTCGTTCGATCAGGCGGCTGGTCGCCTGGGCGCTGGCGTTCTGGGCAGCGGCATCATCGGCGCTGCTGATCCGTTTCGACGCGTTGTAGCGCGCTGAATCGGTTTCCATGTCGCGCAGCGTGCGCTCGTAATTTTGTTGCTGGACCATTCGCACGCTCTCGCGGCTGAATTCGGCGCCGAACAGGAATGCCCCGGTCGTCAAGCCGCCGGCCTGGCGCAAGGCGTCTGCCAGTGAGCTGTCAGCCGGCATCACATAGTCGCCCGGCTTGAGCACCTCACCTTCGATCCGCACGCGCTTGTTCTGCCGTTCCACCGGCAAGGTTGCCGCGACGGCGTTGAACGCGCGAAGCACATCACCGCTGCGCAGCGCCAGCTTGCCGGCTCCAGGCAACTCGATCTGCGTCACGCGAACACCTGGGCGCTCCTCCAGGCGCTCGATGGTCAGCCGGGTGGTGTCGGCCACCGCCGCAAAGCCGCCGGCCATTCGCAGCGCATCGTCCACGGTCTCGCCAGGTTTGAGTTCGAAAATGGCCGGTCGGTTGACGCTGCCGATCAGCCCGACCTGCGGGCCGATCGCGCCGACATGGATCACGTCCTCGGCTTGCACCACCCGGTCGGCCTCGCGGTCGCCTTTGAGCAGCAGGTCGTAGAGGTCGAAGGTGGAGATCAGCTCGCGGCCGCGGCGCAGCTGCACCGAGCGAAAACTGCCTGCTGCCGAAGGGCCACCGGCTCGCATCAGGGTCTGTGCCAAGGTCGACAGGCTGCTGACCACCTGCACGCCGGGACGCTGGACAAAGCCGGTGACATACACCCTCAACCCACGCAGCTGGCCGAGTGAGACGCTGAGCTGGAAGTTCTTGAACACCAGCGCGACGCGCCGGCTGATCACCTCCGACAGGTCGGCGTACTTCACGCCTGACACCATGATCGGGCCGACCCGGGGCACGTTGATCCGGCCCGAGCGGTCGACTTGCAGGCGCAAGTCGGCATCGACCGAGCCCCAGAGTGTCAGCACCAGTTCATCGCCGGCCTGCAGCAAGTAGTCCGGCGGCACGTTTGGGCTGTAGTCGGGCGCGTCGAGCGAGGCCGCAGGCCCGGTCAATAACTCAGATCCGAAGCGGCGTATCTCGTATCCCAACCCCTGCTGCGTGGGCCCCTGCTGCGTGGGCCCCTGCTGCATGATTGTCCGAGCGACCCCCTGGACGTAGACCTCGAATTCGCCGGCCACATAAGGTGCGGGAACTGCTAGCTCTTTGTCAATTTCACCTGGCCTGCGGGATCGAAGCGTTTGACTGTCCTGCATCGCAGGCGAGCCGACATCGGCCGACGGCCTCAGCCGAACCGGCCCACCCGGTGCGGCCTCAACCGGCGCAGCAGCTTGGGATTGGGATTGGGCGGCGGGTGCGCCCAAGAGCAAGCTCAAATGCACTGACGCAAGAGCTAGCGCATGCACAAGCCGGGGCAGGGCATGGGCTCGAAATGGGGTGAAGGTCAGATTCATTTGTCGACGTTTTTCGGTGGACCTGTCGCCGTGAATGTCAAGCGAGAAACCTTGCGGCTCATGGCTTGAGCAGCTCGCCCAAAGCCGACCCCTGTGGTCTGCCGTGCAAGAAATTCATTCTACGGTGAGTGACCGGACCGCCTCTTCAGATGGGTCGGCCTATGGGCGGCCTTCGAAAACTGGCTCGGGCTCGATCTAATTGACCAACGTCATCGGCTCCTTCTGCACAGAGCGCTTGTTGCTTTGCCGAGCTTGGGATGGGGGGTACTTTCTAGCCACGACCTGTCGATGCCGGGGCACCGGTCGATAGAATTGATATCCATGTTCATTCTTGTGATCGCGTTCCTGGTATCGATGTTGGTCACTTTGTGGATGGTGCGCCGCGCTGGCAATGGTGCGCACAGTCTGCAAGACAGCGACCTGTCGGGGCCGCAGAAATTCCACGCCGCCCCGGTGCCGCGTGTGGGTGGCATCGGCATCCTGGCTGGCACGCTGGCGGCGGCGGCGCTGATCTGGTTGCGCCAGCCTGACATCGGCGCTGGTGCGCTTTGGTTGCTGCTGTGCGCGCTGCCGGCGTTTGTCTCTGGTCTGACCGAAGATCTCACCAAGACCCAGAGCCCGCGTCGGCGCTTGTTCTTCACGGCCTTGTCAGCCACGCTGGCGGTGGTTTTGATGGATGCGGTGATCTCTCGAACCGCTGTGCCGGGTCTGGACTGGCTGGTGTCGTTCCGGCTGGGTGCGGCGCTGCTGACGATCTTCGTGGTGGCGGGCTTGGCCAACTCGATCAACATCATCGACGGTTTCAACGGCTTGGCGTCGATGTGCTGTGTGCTGATCCTGAGCAGCATCGGCTATGTGGCATTTCAAGTCCATGACGCGCTGGTGCTGGCGCTGGCGCTGGCAGGCGTCGGTGCGGTGCTGGGCTTCTTCATCTGGAACTTTCCCGCCGGGCTGATTTTTCTGGGCGACGGGGGGGCGTACTTTCTGGGCTTCTACGTTGCAGAACTGGCGATCTTGCTGCTGCACCGCAACCCTGCGGTGTCGCCGATGTTTGCGCTGCTGGTCTGTATCTACCCGGTGTTCGAGACCGTGTTCTCGATCTACCGCCGCGTGATGCTGCGCCGGCAATCGGCGGGCGCAGCCGACGGCATCCACCTGCACTCGCTGATCTACCGCCGCATCATGCGTTGGGCGGTGGGCGAGCAGTCCATGCGCTCGCTGGCGCGGCGCAACTCGATGACCTCGCCCTACCTGTGGTTGCTGTGCATGATCGCGGTGGTGCCGGCGATGCTGTTTTGGGACAACACCGTGATCCTGGTGGCCTGCATCGGGCTGTTCAGCGTGATCTATACCGCGCTGTATTGGCGCATCGTCCGCTTCAAGGTGCCGCGCTGGATGATCGCCAGGCGCTGAGCGGGTGGCACTGGAGGTCTGAGGTTTTCAGGATTGATGCTGAAGGTTTGCCGCAAACCACGCCGCCGCCTCTGCCAAGCCCTGGGCGATATCGTGGCTGGGGCGGTAGCCCAGCAGCGATTGGGCTTTGCCGACATCGGCGCGCGAGTGGCGCACGTCGCCGGCGCGGAACGGCCGGTGTTCGGGCGCTGCCGCCTGCAAGCCAGGCCGAACCGCCGTCAGTGCTTGCACCAGCATCGCGTGCAGTCCGATCAGGCTGGTCTGGTCGCCCACCGCTACGTTGTAGACCTGGTTGACCGCCGCTTCGTCGCGCACCGTGGCCGCCAGCAGGTTGGCCTGCACCGCGTTGGCAACATAGCAGAAGTCACGGCTGGTCTGGCCGTCGCCGTTGATGTAGACCGTCTCGCCCTTGAGCAGCGCGGCTGCCCAGCGCGGGATCACTGCCGCGTAAGCGCCATCGGGGTCCTGGCGCGGGCCGAACACGTTGAAGTAGCGCAAACCTGTGGACGCCAGGCCGTAGCTGCGGGCAAACACATCGGCGTAGAGCTCATTGACGTACTTGGTGACCGCATAGGGCGAGAGTGGCGTACCGATGCGGTCTTCGACCTTGGGTAATCCCGGATGGTCGCCGTAGGTCGAACTGCTGGCGGCGTAGACGAAGCGCTCGATGCCAGCGTCACGCGCGGCGACCAGCATGTTGAGAAACCCGCCGACATTGACGGCGTTGCTGGTGATCGGGTCGGCGATCGACCGCGGCACCGAGCCCAGCGCGGCCTGGTGCAGCACCAGGTCGACGCCGGCGCAAGCGCGTTGGCAATCGGCAAGGTCGCGGATGTCGCCGGCAATGAAATTCAATCCCGCCCAGGCTGTCTCGCCCACCTGGGCGCGTACCTCGTCGAGGTTGCGGCGGTGTCCGGTGGCGAAGTTGTCCAGACCGGTGACGCGTTGGCCCAGTCCCAGCAGGGTCTCGAGCAAGTGGCTGCCGATGAAACCGGCCGCGCCGGTGACGAGCCAGTGGCGTGGCTGCGCACGCAGTTGCTGCTGCAGCGCGGCATAGTGCGGGGTGGCGTCTGGCTGCGCTTGGGCGGGGGGCAAGGCGTTCAAAAGAGTTCGGCCTCGGCCAGCAACGGAGCTGCCGCATCCTTGGGCGCCAGCCTTGGCAGCAGGTCGGCGGGCCAGTCGATGCCGATGGCGGGGTCGTCCCAGCGGATCGCCCGTTCGCAGGCCGTGGCGTAGTAGTCGGTGGTTTTGTAGAGGAAGCGGGTGTCGTCTTCCAGCGCCACAAAACCGTGGGCAAAGCCCTCCGGTATCCACATCTGCTGCCGGTTGGCGGCGCTCAGGGTCGCTGAGACCCATTGGCCGAAGCTCGGGGAGCCCCGGCGGATGTCCACCGCGACGTCCAGCACCGCGCCTTGCACCACGCGCACCAGCTTGCCTTGGGGATGCGGTGGTAACTGGTAGTGCAGCCCGCGCAGCACGCGATGGGCTGAGGCCGATTCGTTGTCCTGTACAAAGGTCCGCGGCTGCGCCAAGCCGAGCTTGGCCAGCCCGTCGTTGAATCGCTGCTGGCTGAAGCTTTCCATGAACCAGCCGCGGTCGTCGGAAAACACGCGAGGTTCGATCAGCACGACTTCGGGCAAGCGGGTGGCGGTGAATTTCATCGGAATGTGGTTGGGGTGAATGCGCGAGAGGTGCTCAGCGCAGGTTCAGCGCTTCGCTGAGCATGCGGTCGACGCCGCAGCGCCAGTCGGGCAGGGTCAGACCGAAGGCTTGCCGCAGCTTGTCAGTGGCCAGCCTCGAGTTCAGCGGTCGCTGGGCGGGTGTCGGGTAATCGCTGGTGGTGGTGGCTTGCACCGCATTTGCTCCGCACTGCAGCGTGATGCCGCTCTGCTGCGCCCAGCCGATCACGTGGCGGGCGTAGTCGAACCAGCTGACCTCGCCGCTCGCGACGGCGTGGTAGGTGCCGCTCAGGCTGGCATCGGTGCTGGCGCGGCGCAGTGCGTGGGCACTGATGTCGGCCAGCAGGTCGGCTCCGGTCGGTGCGCCGATCTGGTCGGAGATCACCCGCAGGCTGTCGCGCTCGGCGGCGAGCTTGAGCATGGTGCGGGCGAAGTTGCTGCCGCGCGCGGCGTGGACCCAGCTGGTGCGCAGGATCAGGTGGCGGCAACCGCTGGCGCGGATCAAGGCTTCGCCGGCGAGTTTGGTGCTGCCGTAGACGCTGAGCGGGGCGGTGGGTGCGGTTTCAGAGCGCGCTTGGTCGCCGCTGCCGTCGAAGACGTAGTCGGTGCTGTAGTGCAGCAGCCAGCCGCCAAGCTCGGCCATCACCTGGGCCATCGCGCCGGGCGCCAGCGCGTTGATGCGGTGGGCGAGCTCGGGCTCGCTCTCGGCCTTGTCCACGGCGGTGTAGGCGGCGGCATTGACAACGACGTCTGGTTTGAGCGCGCGCAAGGTGTCGGCCAGGCGCTCGGGCTGGGCCAGATCGCCGCACAGCGCCGGGTCTGATGGCTCACGCCGGGGCAGGGCGATCACCTCGCCCAGCGGCGCCAGCGAGCGCCTGAGCTCCCATCCCACCTGGCCATCAGGCCCCAACAGTACGAATCTCATGCGTGGTGTTTCTGTGGTCTGCGGGGTCGTCATGGCCGGCGCGGCCTGCCCACCCAGCGGGCCGGGTTCGCCTAAATCATCAGATTTTAGGGATGCACGGGCTGCGAATTCGGTGCAATTGGACCGCAAAGCTTGAAAATCCGCGCATCGGCGATAATAAGCGGTTAATGACCAACATCACCACCCAAGCCGATCCGTCCACCGCAGACCCAGAGTTGCCGGTGATTGACGCAGCCCCGCAGCGCTTCGAGACCCTGGCGCTGGACGCCAAACTGTTGCGCGCGGTGACTGACTCGGGCTACACGGCGATGACGCCGATCCAGGCCAAGGCGATCCCGCTGGTGCTCGAAGGCCGCGACGTGATGGGCGCGGCGCAGACCGGTACTGGCAAGACGGCGGCTTTCTCGCTGCCGCTGCTGCAGAAGATGATGAAGCACGAGACGGCCTCGATGTCGCCGGCGCGGCACCCGGTGCGCGCGCTGGTGCTCACGCCGACCCGCGAACTGGCCGACCAGGTGGCCAACAACGTCAAGACCTACGCCAAGCACACCCAGCTGCGTTCGATGGTGGTGTTCGGCGGCATCGACATGAAGCCGCAGACGGCAGAGCTGAAAAAAGGCGTGGAGGTGTTGATCGCCACGCCGGGCCGCTTGCTCGACCACATCGAGGCCAAGAACTGCGTGCTCAACCAGGTCGAGTACGTGGTGCTCGATGAGGCTGACCGCATGCTTGACATCGGTTTTCTGCCCGATTTGCAGCGCATCCTGAGCTACCTGCCCAAGACCCGGCAGACGCTGTTGTTCTCAGCCACGTTCTCGCCCGAGATCCGCAAGCTGGCGCAGAGCTATTTGCAAGACCCGATCACGGTTGAGGTGGCGCGGCCCAATGCCACCGCGACCAATGTCGAACAGCGCTTCTACAGTGTGGCCGAGGACGACAAGCGCGCGGTGATCCATCAGCTGATCAAGACCCGCTCGTTGACCCAGGCGCTGGTGTTCGTCAACTCCAAGCTCGGCGCGGCACGTTTGGCGCGATCGTTCGAGCGCGAGGGGCTCAAGACCTCCGCGCTGCACGGCGACAAGTCGCAAGACGAGCGGCTGAAGTCGCTCGATGCCTTCAAGCGCGGCGATGTCGACGTGCTGGTGGCCACCGATGTGGCCGCGCGCGGCCTGGACATCGCCGACTTGCCGGCGGTGTTCAATTTCGATGTGCCGTTCAACGCCGAGGACTATGTCCACCGCATCGGCCGCACCGGCCGGGCTGGCGCATCCGGCCTGGCGGTCACCTTGGTCGACCCGGGTGATGTTCGTCTGGTCGGCGACATCGAGCGGCTGATCAAGAAGAAGATCGAGCTCGAGCCTTTCGAGCTGGTCGATGATCGGCCGCGCCGCGCGCCTTACCGCGCCCGCGAAGGCGGCGACGAGCGTCCAACGCGTGATCCCGAGCGCTCGATGGCCGACCGCCCGCCTCGCGATGTCGAGCGCTTTGCGCGCGAGCCTGAGCGTTTCTCTCGCGACGCTGACCGGCCGCGCCGCAGCCACGCTGCGCCGATGGATCCTTTTTTCGACAAACCCTACGAAGCTGCGGTGCTGTCGGAAGATCGGCCGGCCTGGGATCAGAAGGCGGCTGTGCCGGCGCCAGCGCGCGGGCTGTCGCCCAACATTCGCAGCAAGCACAAGGTGGGATCTTTGCTTGGCGGCGGCAAGGCCTGAGGCCTGAGGCTTGGTCGGCGTGCAGGTGAGCGGGTTTCGGGCGCGGGCACGGGCTTGAGCGCAAGCGTCCCGCTTCAACCCGCCAGCCAGAGAAACACGGCAGGCAGTCGCCCTCCGAGCGCAGCGCCCGGTGCGTTGCGCCACTGCTGCGCGCTGCGGGTTTCGCAGCGGCATCCGGGCAGCGTCAGGCCGCTGGCGATGGACAGCCTGGTGCTGGGCTGCAGATGCTCGGCCAGCGCGCCCAGCAGCGCGTCGTTGCGGTAAGGCGTTTCGATCGCGATCTGGGTCTGGCCCAGCCGGCGCGACAGTACGTCGAGTTCGCGGATCCGCGCGGCGCGCGATCCGGCGTCTACCGGCAGATACCCCACGAAGGCGAAACTCTGGCCGTTCAGCCCGCTCGCAGCCAGCGCCAGCAGCAGCGAGCTGGGGCCGGCCAATGGCTCGACAGCGATGCCCATGGCGTGCGCGACCTGGACCAGCGCTGCACCCGGGTCGGCCACCGCGGGCAGCCCAGCCTCGGACAGCAGCCCCAGGTCGTGTCCCGCCAGCGCCGGCGCCAGCAAGGGTTTGAGGTCGGCTGCCGCGCCGCGCGCCGCTGCGCCGCCTTTGGCGGGCCGCGGCAGCTCCATGATCTGAATCTGCTGCAGTGCCAGCGCCAGCGGCACCAGCTGGTCCACCCGCTTGAGCAGCGCCCGCGTGGTCTTGGCGTTCTCGGTGACCCAGTGAGTCAGCCTGGCCGCGCGTTCGATCACGGCTTGCGGCAACACCTCGCGTAGGTCGACCTCGCAGCCTGTGCCCAGGTCCAGCGTGTTGGGCACCAGCACCAGTTTGCCGCTCATGTGGCCGCAGCCATCGGGTCGATGCCGGCCGCGCGCAGCAGCTCGCAGGTTCTGATCAGCGGCAGGCCCACCAGCGCGGTCGGGTCGTCGGAGGCGATCGAGGCGAGCAGCGCGATGCCCAGGGTCTCGCACTTGGCGCTGCCGGCGCAGTCATAGGGCTGCTCTAGCTGCAGATAGCGTTCGATCTCGGCGTCGCTCAGGCGCCGGAACCGCACCGTCACCGGCGCGGTCAACACCTGCTCGAAGCCCTGGTCGGGCCGCACCACCGCCACCGCGCTGTGAAACACCACGCTGCGTCCGCTCATGGCTTGCAGTTGGGCGACGGCGCGCGCATGGTTGCCCGGCTTGCCGATGGCCAGACCGTCGAGTTCAGCCACCTGGTCTGCGCCTATCACCACTGCGCCCGGGTGCCGGTTGGCCACCTCGCGTGCTTTTTCCAGTGCCAGCCTGGGCGCCAAGTCGGCCGGCAACTCGCCGGCCAGAGCGGTCTCGTCGACTTGCGGCGCGGCACAATCGAAGCGCAGGCGCAGGCGCTGCAGCAACTCGCGCCGGTAGGGCGAGGTCGATCCCAGGATCAGGCGTGGGCTTGAATCTGGGCGAGGGGCGGACGTCGGCATGGCAGCGATTGTCCCATCGCAGGACCGTACACTTCAGAAGATGAGAGCTTCCCGGCACGACCCTTTGCACCTGGATGTGGCCGCGTTTGCCGCTGAGGGCCAGCAGCTGTCTGGCCAATGGCCGGGCTCATCGCTGGCGCGCTTGGTCGAGGTGCAGGTGCCGCCGCAGGATGGCGCGCTGGCCGAGGTGGACTGGCAGGCCCAAGGCGAGCGCCTGGCGGTGCCTGGCAGCGAGCCCGAGATCTGGCTGACGCTGACGGTGAGCACCCCTGTGTGGCTGACCTGCCAGCGCTGCCTGCAAGCGATGGCCCTGCCCTTGACCCTGAACCGACGGCTGCGCTTTGTGTCGGGCGAGTCGCAGGCCGAGGCGATGGACGCCGA
>CALQBT020000035.1 GCA_943328885.2 Bordetella parapertussis
CCCGCGCAGGTCCAGCCGCATCAAGGTGCCGGTCATCGCGTCGAAACCGGTGGCGAGCACCAGTGCGTCGAAGCGGTGGTGCTCGCCACCGGCGATCAAGCCGTCTTCGACGATCTCGCTGATCGGCTGCGCGCTGACATCGACCAGCTTCACGTTGGGCCGGTTGAAGGTCTCGTAGTAGCCGGTGTCAACGCACAGCCGCTTGCAGCCTATCGTGTGCTGCGGCGAGAGCATGCGGGCGGTCTCGGGGTCGCGCACCGTCGCGCGGATCTTGCTGCGGACGAACTCGGCCGCCAACTCGTTGGACTGCGCGTTGAGCAGCAAGTCGTCGAAGGTGCCCAGCAGACCGAAGCCACCGACCTGCCAACGCTGCTCGAACATCGCTTCGCGCTCGGCCGGCGTGACCGCCAGCGCCGACACCGGGTTCGGCGGCGACTCAGACCCGAAACCACCGCGCATCAGCCGGTTGCGGGCGCGGAAACCAGCGTAATCGGCCTTGATGCGCGCCTCATAAGCCGGGTCGAGCGGCGCGTTGCGCGCCGGCACCGCATAAGTTGCGGTGCGCTGGAACACCGTGAGCGTGCTGGCTTGCTGCGCCAGCACCGGGATCGCCTGCACCGCCGAAGAACCGGTGCCGATGATCGCGACCTGCTGAGCGCTGAAATCGACCTCTTCGTGCGGCCAGCGCGCGGTGTGGTGCACTGCACCGGCAAAGCGCTCCAGCCCTTTGAAATCGGGGGTGTTGGGCGATGACAGCGGGCCGCTGGCCAGCACCAGGAAGCGCGCGACCCTGGTCGCGCCGCCCTCAGTGCTGACGACCCAATGCGCAGCCGCCTCGTCAAAGCGCGCGCCGGTCACCCGGGTGTTGAATTCGATGCCGTCGCGCAGCCCGAAGCGGTCGGCGACATGGTTGGCATAGCGCAGCAACTCGGGCTGCGAGGCATAGCGCTCGGTCCAGCGCCAGTCCTGTTGCAGCTCCTCGGAGAACTGCAGCGAATACTCCAGGCTCTGGATGTCGACCCGCGCGCCGGGGTAGCGGTTGAAATACCAGGTACCGCCGACGCCGGCAGCAGCCTCCAGCACCCGGGCCGACAAGCCCAGACCACGCGCCTTGTGCAACATGGTCAGGCCGGCGAAACCGGCGCCGACAATCAACAGGTCCAGGGCAGGCTGGTCAGTTTGCATCTCGAATTCCACCTCGCTGGGGCGGCGGCGGGATCGGGATCGATCACCCTGTCCACCGGGTTCGAGCATAGCGGGCAGCGCAGCCGCCGCACTGCGCTCAAGGCGACAGCATTGCGCGCTCAGTCAGGCGCATCGTCAGGCCCACTGGCGACATCGCGAAGGCCAGGCGTTCGCGCGCCTCGTTGCCGTCGGGGGTGTCGACCCCAGCGATGTCGAAGCCGCCCAGCAGCACGGCCAGCGCCATCTTCATCTCGAGCAAGGCCAGGTAGCGGCCCGGGCAAATTCGCGGGCCGGCGCCGAAGGGCATCGAGATCCGCTTGGCCGAACTCGCGACCTGGCCTGGCCCGCCCTCGCTGGTGAGCCAGCGCTCGGGCTCGAACGCCGCCGCACGCGGCAGATGGTCGTCGCTGACGCTGTCGCGGCGCAGCAGGCTGATCACCACCGTGCCGGCAGGCACCTGCACGTCGCCCACGCGCAGGTCATGCAGCGCTTGGAGCGGCATGATCGGCGCCACCGGCTTGAGCCGCATGGTCTCGTGCACACAGGCTTCGACATAGTCGAGCCGACCCAGTTGCTCCAAGGTCAGCGCGGCCGGGTCGCCGGCGATCTGGCGCAGCTCCTCGGTGGCGCGGGCCAGCGCAGCGGGGTGGCGCCACAGCAGGTGAATCGTCCAGGCCAGGGTGTTGGCCGTGGTGTCCTCGCCTGCCAGCAGCATCGTCAGCACATTGCCCGACACCTGCGCATCGGTGATGCCGCTGTCGGGCGCGTCGGCGGCGACGATCATCGCTTCGAGCAGATTGCGCGGGTGGACGCGCAAATCGGGTTCCGCGGCCAGCCTGTCCCTGGCCTGGGCGATGAATCCCGCCACCGCCGCCTTGACCTCGACCAGGCTCTCGTCGAGCTGGCGGTCCGCGGCCGACCGCCTCCAGCGCCAGACCGGCAGCGGGGCGAGCAAGCGCCGGCCCAGCGCCGGAAAGATCTTGTCGAGATGCTGCTGGATCACGTTGTCGTCGGACTCCAGCGTGTTGACCTCGGCACCGAAGGCCAAGCCGGCGATCGCGTCGACCGTGTAGCGCATCAGGTCGGCCTGCAGATCGATGGTTTGCCGCGCACGCGCTGCGGCTTGCCAGCGCCCGCGCAAGCGCTGCGCAACCTGCAGCAGCGACGGGAAGTAACCCTTGACATGCGCCGGGTCGAATCCCGCCATCACCATGCGGCGCTGGGCCCGCCAGGCGTCGCCGCTGGCACCGAACACGCCTGGCGGCAGGCCCATCTCGAGGCCGACTTGCTCGAGCTTGAGCGTGCGACGAAAGCCATCCGGCCGGTCGCGCAGGATCGCTGCGACCAGCGCGTGATCCCCGACCACCAGGATGTGGCGACCGGCAGCGCGCAAGTGGAACATTGCCCCGAACTCGCGGCACCACTGCTCGAGCTGCAGGTGAAAACGCTTGGGCTCGATCTGGAACATGTTGCCCAGCCAGGGCAGGCCACGCGGTCCGGGCAAGTCGTCAATACTGCGCAGCGCATTGCTTGCGGGTCGGTTGGCATCGATCACGGTCATCGGGAGTCTCCAGTCGGCGGGGCGACATCGGCAAGGGGTTTGGTTTGGTCGATGGCCGCAGCGGGTCGCAGGTAGATCACCCAGTAGACCAGCGCGACCAGCACGCTGCCGCCAACGATGTTGCCAGCGATCACCGCCAGCAAGTTGGCCAGCATGGACAGCAGATCGAGCGGCGCACCCAGCAGCAGCGCGAACGGAAAGAAATAAAGATTGGCGATCGAATGCTCGAAGCCCGCGGCGACGAAGCCGGTGATCGGAAAGACGATCGCCAGCACCTTGTCGGTCAGGCTGCGTCCGCCCAGCGCCATCCACACCGCCATGCACACCAGCAGGTTGCACAGCACGCCGCGCCAGAAAGCCTCGGCCAGCGGCAGCGCGAGCTTGGTGCCGGCGATGCGGATCACCGCCTGGCCGACCGCCCCCTGGTTGAGCCCCGCCTGACCTGCGGCCCAGGCCAGCAGCGCCAACCCGGCCGCGCCGACCGCATTGGCCGCGAGCGCCACCGCCCAGTTGCGCAGCAGTTCGCCGGTGCTCAGCCGCCGGCTGGCCCAGGCCATCGCCAGCAGGTTGTTGCCGGTGAACAACTCAGCCCCGGCCACGGTGACCAGGATCAGCCCGAGCGAGAACACCAGTCCACCCAGCAGGCGCGAAGCGGCAAAACCCAGGCTGGCGTCGCTGACGACCAGCGTGTACATCAGCGCACCCAGGCCGATGAAAGCCCCGGCCAGCAGCCCCAGCAGCGCCAGACTCAGCAGCGGCAGCCTGGCCTTGACGACACCGACCTCGGCCACGCGCGCGGCGATCTGCGGCGGCGAATAGGCATCGAGCCCGAAGATCTCAGCCATTGCATCAGGCCTTGTGGGTCAGGGTGGCCCGAGTATCGCTGCGCTCAGTAGCTGCCGACGTAGTCTTTCTTGCCGACTTCGACACCGTTGTGACGCAGCACCGCATAGGCAGTTGTGACATGGAAGAAAAAATGCGGCAGGCCGTAGTTCAGCAAGTAGGACTGGCCGCTGAAGCGCTTTTCCTTGGGCGTGCCCGCCTGGGTGACGATCTCGCGCGTCTCGCAGCCCTCGAACCGCGCTGGTGCCAGGCCGTCAATGAAGGCCAGGGTCTTGGCGATGCGGGCCCGAAGGTCGGCAAAACCCTGTTCGCTGTCGTCGGATGCCGGTACCTCGGCGCCAGCCAAGCGCGCCGACACGCTCTTGGCAAAGTCACAGGCGACCTGAACCTGGCGCAGCAACGGAAACATGTCGGGGTACAGGCGCGCCTGCAACAGCGCGTTGGGCTCGATCTTGCGCGCTGCAGCGTGAGCCTCGGCGATCGTGAGCACATGGTTCAAGCCGCCCAGCATCTGCTTGAAGACGGTGCTGGCGGTGGTGTAGGTCGGTGAGGTCATGGTCGCGCCCGGAGGGCAGGTGATGGAAGGATTCGTTGCAGGTGCATTGGAACATCCGGGGCACCCTCCCCTTCCAGTTTCAGATCTCTGGGTGACGCTGGTGCCAATCGGTCGCACCCTGAAACGCATGGCCGGCACGCACCAGCAGGGCTTCGTCGAGATGGCGGCCGACCAGTTGGAAGCCAATCGGCAGTCCGGCAGACGTGAACCCGCCCGGCAGCGTGATCGTCGGGCTGCCCGACATGTCGAAGGGCGCGGTAAAGCGGAGAAAGTCGCTGCGCTTGGCCGGTTTGTTGAGCATCTCGGCGCGCTGGACCAGCGACAGGTTGCCGAAGGGGTGGACCGGCACCAGCAACAGGTCGACGGTCTCGAACAGCTTGCGCAGCGCGCCCTTGAACACCAACCTCGCGTGCTCGATCTTCATCAGCTCCATGCCACCGACCTGACGGCCGGCGTCGATCAGCGCGGCCAGCACCGGTCCGTACTCGGCAGCACGCGACGGGTAAGTGGCCTGGTGCGCGATGGCGGTCTCGACGCCACACAGCCTGGCCCAGTCGGTGTACATCGTCGCGGTGCTGGCCGGCATCGTCACCGTCACCACGCTGGCGCCCAGGCCGGTCAACACCTGGCGCGCCTGGTCGATCACCCACGCGGTGTCGGCGTCGCAAACCCCGTCGACGTAATCCGCATCGAAGCCCACCCGCAGACCGGCAAGGCCCAGCCCCAAGCCGCCGAGATAGTCGGGCACCGGCGCGTCGAGCGAGGTCGGGTCTAGCGGGTCGGTGCCGGCCATCGCACCGAGCATGGCGCCTGCGTCGGCCGCCGACCGCGTCATCGGCCCGACATGGTCCAGGCTGTCGGCCAGCGCCAGCACGCCGTGGCGGCTGACCCGGCCCCAGGTGGGTTTCAGACCCGTGATGCCGTTCGCGCCAGACGGGAAGCGGATCGACCCACCGGTGTCGGTGCCAATCGCGCCGAAGCACAATCCAGCCGCGGTGGCCACACCCGACCCGCTGGACGACACACCCGTCCATTGCCCGGCGTGCCAGGGGTTGAGCGGTGGCGCGAGCGATGGATGGTGCGCCGAGTAAGCGCCTTCGGTCATGTGCAGCTTGCCCAGCATCACCGCGCCGGCGTCGAACAGCTTGCGCACCACGGTGGCATCGGTCTTGGGCACATGGTCGTCGCGCAGCGTCGTGCCCCCGGTGGTACGAACGCCAGCGGTCTCGCACAAGTCCTTCAAGCCGATCGGCACACCGTGCATAGGCCCGCGCCACTGGCCGCGCCCGATCTCGTCCTCGGCCTGGCGCGCCTGCGCCAGTGCGAGCTCGGGGGTGACGGTGAGGTAGCTGCGCAGCGCCGGGTCCAGGCTGGCGATGCGCGACAGCATCGCCTCGGTGACTTCAACCGGCGAGAGCTTTCGAGCACGGTAGGCGGCACCGAGCTCGGTGATGGTGGCAAACGGCAGCGTGTCGAGCGGCATCGCGAAACTCCGGTTCAGGATGGGATCGGGCTGGCCTTGCGGCCAAGCCCGAGGGCAAACTCAATCGACGATAGCCCCGTACAGCAGGTTTTTAAGCTGGCCGCGGAAGTTGAAACTGCCTGAAGGCACCAGCTGGGTCATGAAGACCATGCTGAGCTGCTCCTTCGGGTCGACCGAGAAAATCGTCGAGGCTGCGCCGCCCCAATAGTAGTCGCCGCCACCGAGCACCCCCGCGACGACCGGATCCATCGTCGAGGCGAATCCCAGGCCGAAACCGACGCCGGCGTTGGCGGTCTCGGAGAAAGTGCCGATCGCCGAGCTCATCAAGTCCTGACCACCCTTGAGGTGGTTCAGGTGCATCATCGCCAGCGTGCGCGGGCCGAGAATGCGCACGCCGTCGAGCTCGCCGCCGCGGCGCAGCATCTCGCAAAAGCGCAGGTAGTCGGCGGTGGTCCCTGTCAGGCCCCCACCGCCCGAGCAAAAACCGGGCGCTTTCAGGTAAGCGCTGGTGGCGGGGTCATCGATCAGCGACAGTTTCTTGTCGGCCCCGCGCTGGTAGTTCGCAGCCAAGCGCGGCTGCTTGTCAGCGCTGACCTGGAACGCGGTGTCGACCATGCCCAAGGGGTCGAAGATGTTGTCCTGCAGGTACTGGGCAAAGGGCTTGCCCGAGAGGATCTCGACCAGTGCGCCACAGGCGTCGGTCGCCAGCGAGTACATCCAGCGCTCGCCCGGCTGGTAGGCCAGCGGTATCTGGGCGAGCTTGTCCATGAACGTGGTCATGCTGTCGCTGCCGCCGACACTGCGGACTTTCAGCGACTGGTAGAGTGGGTCGACTGGGTGCTGGTTGCCCACGCCAGGCAGGCCGCCGCCATAGGTCAGGCCGGCGGTGTGGCGCAGCAGGTCACGCACGCTGACCGGGCGATGGGGCAAGTCGGTCTGCATCGCGTCGCCCTCGCCGCTGAGATAGACCCGCTGCCCGGCCCAGGACGGCACCCAGCGAGAGACCGGGTCGTCGAGTTGGAACAGGCCTCGCTCGTACAGACTCATCAAAGCCACCGAGGTGATCGGCTTGGTCATCGAGTAGATGCGAAAGATCGCATCATCAGCCATCGGCTTGGCCGCGGCCAAGTCCATCAGCCCGAAGCTGCGGAAATAAGCCGGGTGGCCGCGCCGGGTGACCGCCATCTGGCAACCGGCGATCCTGCCCTTGTCGATGTACTGGCGCTGCAGATGGTCAGTGATGCGCTCCAGCCGGTGGAGGTCCAGGCCGCTGGGGTGGGTCATGGGGGTGTTCCGCGAAAGAGGGGGGGCAAGCGTCGCGCCAGTGCTGTCAGAGCCCGGCACCGAGCGCCAAAAAAAAGCGGCCCGAAGGCCGCTAGAAGCATAACCGCGCGCAGTGCGTACTCAGACCGGCGCCGGGCAGGCCGCTGAGTTGGCGACCGCGAGCGGGCGCAGGGCACCGACAAAGCTGGGGCTGTCGTCAGCGCCCAGCGTGTTGTTCGTATAAGTGCAACCGTAGGTCGGCGCGGCCACCGTCGCAGCGGTGACCACATCGTCGCCCCCCGGCTTGGCGCCGCCGCCCTCCCACTTGATCATGTCGTCGAACGCGGTGACCTGCTCAGCCACCGTGAAGTCACAGTGGCTGACGCCCCGAATCGCGCGCTGGACCAGCCAGCCGCTGTTGCCCTTGGCGGCAACCCGTTTCTGATAGGTCTGCTCCATGCTGAAAGGCACGAACAAATCGCCCAGCGTGTGGATGGACACCACCGGAATCTTGAACTCACCGTTGATCTTCGGAATCCAGCGCAGGCCATCGGTGCGCAGCCGGTTGGCATCGGGGGCTGCGGTCAGCTTGATCACCGACGCGTTCAGCGCTGTCGACCCCGCCACATCGCCTGCGATGGTGTAGGTGTAGGCGTTGGTGTCAAGCACGTTCTTGTTGAGAATGCCTGTGACCGTACCGTCCGCACCGAAGGTGCCGTAAGCCGACGGAAAGCTGCCACCGAAAGCGATGCCCAGGTCGAACATCGGGCGGTCGCCGCCGGTGATGTTCTTGAGCACCGACAGGTAGTTGACCCCCTTGGCGGTGGGGACAGACGGGAAGGTCGTGAACAGCGTGCTGGTCACCAGCGCGTTGACGTCGGCCCATTTGTCGGTCGGGTAGTTGGGCAGACCGGCCAAGGCCTGGGCAGTGACCTGCATCGCAGCGAACTGGTTGAACAGTTCGGTGTCGCCCAGCACGCCACACATCGGCACTGCGCCGTTGTACTTGACCTTGTTGATCGCGGTAGCCTGAGCCTCGTCCTCGATGGCCGCTGCCGTGATATGGCCGCCCATCGAGATACCCGTGATGTAGACCTTGGTGGGCGCGGCCAGCGTGCGGCCATTCCTGGCGGCGATCTTGGTGAATTCCAGCGCCAGCGCATTGGTGTCTTCGACGCCAGCGCGAACGTCGTAGTAGTTCTTGCTATAGCTCGACGCGGCCCAGGCATAGCCGTTCTGGACCAGGTAGCGCCGGATCGCCGGGTCGCTGACCCCCAATGCCGCGCCGGTGCCGGCGTAGCCGTGGGCATACATCACCAGCTTGCCGTTCCAAGTCGCCGGCACCTCGACGTGGTAGCCCGCGCCGCCCAGCACACCGGCCCAGCGGCTGGTGGTGGCCATGTTGGTGACATCGCCAGCCGCAGCGGCCATCGCAGCGAAGGTGGTCGCAGTGGGGTCGGCGGTGAAGCTGCGTGAGTCCTGAACCCGAGTCTCCTCGGGGGCCGGCGCATCGCTCCCACCGCAAGACGCGAGCCGTGCCGCAATGCCCAGAGCTGCCAGCTTGAAACTGAGTTTTTTCATGAAACACCTCGTTGGGTTGATAAAAGTACGATCGTGCTTTTTCTAAAGACAAATCTTAAGCCGCTGATCGGGCAGTCGCTCCAAGGGTAAACATCCATCAACCCAGCAATCATGCACATAAAGCTCGGAATCCGACCCGATGGCCGCATTGGCAAACCAGCCACCAAGGTTCAATTGGGTCGCCTCGCGCCCGGGCAGCAGGGGCTGGGCTTCAATCTGAAACCTGGCCCTGCAAGGCAGCAGCCACGAGCCGACAGCCATGACCGATCACGACGGGCACCAGCGGCCGGCCACGAGACAGCCATCCGATGATGGCCACCCCATGGCCATGCGCCAGGCAGCAGCCGGGTTACAGCTGCACGCCCTTGGTCAGCGCGCCGTCGACCACCAGGTTGGTGCCGGTGATGAAACTGGCCGCCGGACTGGCCAGGAAGGCCGCGGCGTTGGCCATCTCCTGCGGCGTCCCCATGCGCCCGGTCGGGTTCATGCCCAGCGCCATCTTGAAGAACTCCGGGTTGCCCTGCTCGATCTGGCTCCAGACGCCACCGGGGAAGTAGGTATTGCCCGGCGAGACCGAGTTAGCCCTGATGCCTTTGCCGGCGAGGTGGTAGGCCAGGCCCTGGGTGTAGTGCACGATCGCAGCCTTGAAAGCACCGTAAGGCCCGGAGGCGAAATCGATCTCGCGACCCGAAACACTGGAGATCGTGACGATCGCGGGCTTCGCGCTTTTCTCAAGATAAGGCATCGCGGCGTTGACCAGCCGCACCGTGCCCATCATGTCGACCTCGAAGCCGCGCCGCCAGGCGGCCTCGTCTGCCGCGATGGCCAGCGCGCTGACATTGGCCACCACGATGTCGAGGCCACCGAACTCAGCCGCTGCCGCATTCACCCACGCCGCCAGCGCCGGTCCGTCGGCCACATCGACCGCCAGACCGAAGGCCTTGACGCCTTGTGCAGCGAGTTCGGCCACGCTGGCCGCCACCTCGTCAGCGTTGCGGGCGCAGATCGCCACCTGCGCGCCTTCGGCCGCCAGCGTCTGCGCAATCGCGCGACCAATGCCCTTGGTGCCGCCTGTGACGACCGCCTTAAAACCCTTGAGTCCCAGATCCATGACATCTCCTTGGTTGATCGCGCTGCTCAAAGCGCGGTTGAATTCCTGCTCAAAATCCCACGGTCCATGGCCAGCCCGTCTTGTGCGTCAGATGGACGGCGCCAACAGTTTGCTGCATTTTCAGCGCTCAGCCGTGCACCCCGGTGTACTGGCTCATGATCGCCAGATCGCCCAGGTGTTTACGTGGCATCTCTTCGCCGAGCTGACCGCGTTTGATCACCAGCACGCGCTGCGACACCGCCGCTCTGAACTCGAGGTTCTGCTCGACCAGCACGATGGTCAGCCCCATGCGCTCACGCAGCGAGCCCAGGGTCTTTGGATGCGCTCGATCGGCCCGACCTCAAACGGTAAGCCCAATGGTGATCAGATCTGCTTCCAGTCGCCGGCCTGCTCGAAGGCATAGGCCGCACGGTAAATCGTCGCTTCGTCGTAGTGCTTGGCCACGAGCATCATGCCCACCGGCAGACCATCGACCAGGCCGCAGGGCACGGTGATCGCTGGATGGCCGGTGACATCGAACGGGCAGGTGTTGGGCAGCATCTCGAAGGCCCGCGCGACGACCTCCTCGACCGACGAGCCCGCCGGGGGCAGCGGCGTGGCGGTCAGCGGCAGCGTGGGCATCAGCAGCAGGTCGAACTCGGCAAGCTTGGCGTCGTAGGCGGCCGTCAGCTGGCGGCCCAGGTTCTGCGACTTGGCATAGAAGCGGCCGCGGTAATGCTGGATGAAGTACTCGCCGAGCACCATCGTCAGTTTGAGCGTTTCCGACAATTCATCGGCACGCTGCTTCCAGCCGGCATGGAAGTCGATCATGCTCGTGACGTACAGCCCCTTCCAGTTGAAGCCGTGGCCGTTGTCCTTCATCATCTGCTGGGTCGCGCCCTCGGCGGCGATCGGCAGCCAGATGGCCGGTCCGATCAAGTGCATCGGAACCGATACTTCGGACACCTTGGCTCCCAAGGCGGTGAAGATGGCCGCGGCCTTGCGCACCTTGGCATCGACCGCCGGTAGCGACTGCGGCCAGCCGAAGCCTTCGGTGACGATGCCGATTTTCAGGCCCGCCACGCCTTGCTTCATCAGTTCGCTGTAAGGCTTGGCGGTCTGGCCGGCGTGCTGGCGTGGGTCCAGGCCGTCGGGGCCGGCCAGCACCTCGAGCATCAACGCGTTGTCGCTGACGTTGGCGGTCATCGGGCCGGTATGGTCTATCGTCAGCTCGATCGGCATCACGCCGGTATAGGGCACCAGACCGTGGGTCGCCTTCATGCCGACGATGCCGCAGTACGATGCGGGCATACGGATCGAGCCGCCCTGGTCGCCGCCGATCGCCAGGTCGACCTCACCAGCCGAGACCAGCGCCGCGCTGCCTGAAGACGAACCGCCTGCCGAGTAACCCATGCGGTAGGGGTTGTGCACCGGGCCGGGCGAACTGGTGTGCGAGCCGCCTGAGAAGCAGAAGTACTCGCAGGTCGACTTGCCCACCACGGTGGCACCGGCATCGAGCAAGCGCGTGACGACGGTGGCGTCGACATTGGGCACATAGCCTTCGAGCGTCGAGGCGCCGTTCATCATCGGCACGCCGGCCAGGCAGATGTTGTCCTTGAGCACCACGGTCTTGCCGGCGAGCTTGCCGCTGGCAGCGCCCTGGATGGTGGTCTTGACATACCAGGCGCCGTACTTGTTCTCATCGGCCGACGGGCGATAACCCGGCGTGCGTGGATAGCTCACCAAAGGCACATAGTCTGGCAACGCGTCGATCACGTCATAGGCGTCGAAATTGCCTTGCAGCAGCGTGTTGTAGACGCCGGCCTGCTCGGTCGAGAGGTGGATGCCCAGGCTGAGCGCAACATCCTGAAGCTGGTTGACGGTGGGGCGTTTGATGGCCATGGTGACTCCAAGTTGGGTTAGATCCTGCGTCAAAGACCCGGCCGCGACCAGGCGATGCGCCCAAGCCGGGCCTCAGCCCATCACCCAGGGCAAGCATCCAGGCTCGACACCCGAGGATTCTGGTGCATCGGATTTTTCCGGTCAAGCCATTTGTTTTCCCTGGAAAATACTTCCCGCGCAATGCCGGACGTCGCTTCGAAATCAGAGCCGGGCGATGACCTCAAAGGCGTTGGCTTCGGCCCGCGCCAGGTAAATCGGCATGTGGTTGACGCCGGCGCCGGCATACGCGGCGTCTCGGGCGCCGCGATAGGCCAGCGGCACCTGGCCCAGTCGCCCCCAGTCCTCGGGCTTGCGCAGCGCCTGGTCGAACAGCGCGGCAAGAAAATGCAGGCGCGGCTGCTGCGCAGCAGGTCTAGTGCTGCACCCCGGAGATATCGAAACATGAAAGCGCGCCTTCGA
>CALQBT020000036.1 GCA_943328885.2 Bordetella parapertussis
CGGTGGGCTCGTTGATGATGCGCTTGACGTCCAGACCGGCGATGCGGCCGGCGTCTTTGGTCGCTTGACGCTGGCTGTCATTGAAATAGGCCGGCACGGTGATCACCGCCTCGGTGACTTCCTCGCCCAGATAGTCTTCGGCAGTCTTCTTCATCTTGCGCAGCACTTCGGCGCTGACCTGGGGCGGTGCAATCTTCTTGCCGCGAACCTCAACCCAGGCGTCACCGTTGTCGGCTGCAGCAATGGTGTAAGGCATCAGGTTGATGTCTTTTTGCACTTCCTTTTCGGTGAACTTGCGACCTATCAGGCGCTTGACCGCATACAGCGTGTTGCGAGGGTTGGTCACCGCCTGACGCTTGGCCGAGGCACCGACCAGCACTTCACCGTCTTCCTGGTAGGCGATGATCGACGGCGTGGTGCGCGCACCCTCGCTATTTTCGATCACCTTGGTGGTGTTGCCTTCCATGATCGCCACGCAGGAATTGGTGGTGCCCAGGTCGATGCCGATGATTCTGCCCATGTGATGCTCCAATAGAGGATGTTTGCTGTTGCTCGAGATGCGGGTCGGCCGGTGACTTTCAAGGCTGCATTTCTGCGCGGCGGACCAGCGTTTGTCTCAGGTCACTTGGGTGCTGCCACGGTGACGAGCGCCGGTCGCAACACCCGGTCGGCGATCAGATAGCCTTTTTGCAGCACGGCCACGACGGTGTTGGCGTCTTGATCGGCCGGCACCACGCTGATGGCCTGCTGCTGGTGCGGATCGAACTTGGTGCCTGCCGGCGGTGCAATCTGCAGCACCTTGTTGCGGTCCAGCGCAGCGCCCAGTTGGCGCAATGTGGCGTGAACGCCTTCTAGCACTTGCTCGACCTTGGCATCGGGCATCGCGATGGCAGCCTCCAGGCTGTCCTTGACCGGCAGCAGGCTCTCGGCAAAGGATTCGATCGCGAACTTGCGCGCCTTGCTGACATCTTCGTCGGCACGGCGACGGGTATTTTCGGCTTCAGCCTTGGCGCGCAAATAAGCGTCTGACATCTCAGCGTATTTGCTCTCCAACTCGGCCAAGCGCTGTGTCAGGGCTTGCTCGACCGTGGGCGCTGGAAGGTCTGCGGGCGTGTCTGTGACCGGCTCTGCCGGCTCGGTGGGGTGATCTGCTGAATGTGGCACTTTGGGGTCATTCTCCGGCGTCGTCATGTCGGGGGCTTTGCGGGTTTTCTTGAAGAGGTTGAACACAATCAGTTTCGATATGGGGGTCCAATCCCGAGGTTCAAGAGGGGTATTTCAGCGGCTTCGGGCCTGGGCCCGCTGCCCGGCTCGTCGGGTTCAGCGCTCGTCGACCGATGCGCTCCAGCGTTGCCAGTCGTGCTGGCTGCGTTCGAGGTCGCGCCGATCGCGTTTGGTCGGGCGACCCTGTTCGATCGTCAATGCGGGTTCTGCCGCCAGCCGCCGGGCTTCGGCGGCCTGGTTGCGCTGCGCCAGGCTGTCGGCGGTTTCCTCGTACAGCGCCTGAGCCTGGGGGGCGGGGCCGCGAACCGCGCTCAGGCCCTTGACCACCACCGTGCGCTGCACCGGACCCTGGCGCAACAGCACCGTGTCGCCGACCCGCAGGTCGCGCGAGGGCTTGGCCGGCTGGGCGTTGACGTTGATCCGGCCCTTGCCGATCTCATCGGTGGCGAGCGAACGGGTCTTGTAAAAGCGCGCTGCCCAGAGCCATTTGTCCAGGCGCATCGCGGCCGCCGCTGCCTGGACGCTGCTTTTGTCGCTGTTTCTCATCCCGTCAACGCGATCGTTATTGCTAGCCGCGCGGCGCCAACTCAGCGCTGCGCGCCCTGCGCCAAAGCAAGCTGCTGCTGGGCCGCCAGTGCCGTGGCGTCGGGTGCCGAGCGGGTCGGCCAGCCTTGCAGATGGCGCTCGGCCAGATCGCCGAGTGCCGAGATCCAGTCGGGCGAGTCGTTGAGGCAGGCGATCAGGTTGAATGTCGCGCCGCCGGCCGCGATGAAAGCGTCGCGCGCTTCGATCGCGATCTCTTCGAGTGTCTCGAGGTTGTCGGCGGCAAACCCTGGGCAGATGGCGTCCAGGTGTTTGACGCCCTGGCTCGCCAACTGTTTGACCGTGGGCTCGGTATAGGGCTCCAGCCACTTGGCGCGGCCGAGCCGGCTCTGGAAGGTGACGATAAAGTCCTCGCGCCCCAGGCCCAGGGCTTCGGCCAGCAGTCGGGCGGTCTTGTGGCACTCGCAGTGATAGGGGTCACCCAGCGTCAGGCTGCGAACGGGCACGCCGTGGAAGCTCATCACCAGCTTCTCGCCGCGGCCTCTCTGGGCCCAGTGATCCCGGACGCTCTGGGCCAGCGCTGCGATGTAGCCGGGGTCATCGTGGTAATGGTTGATGAAACGCAGTTCGGGCACGCGGCGGGTGCGCAGCGCCCAACGAGCGACCGCGTCGATGCTGCTGGCCGTGGTGGCAGCGGCAAATTGCGGGTAGAGCGGCAACACCAGCAGCCGGGTCACGCCCTCGGCCTTGAGCGCGTCGAGCGTGCGGTCGACCGCAGGTTCGCCGTAGCGCATCGCGTGGCGAACGATCACCTGATGCCCCCTGGCCCGCAGCATGTCCTGCAAACGCTCAGCCTGCGTGGTGGTCCAGGTCAGCAGCGGCGAGCCGGCGGCGGTCCAGATCGCGGCGTACTTGGCCGCTGATTTGGCTGGCCTCAGGCGCAGGATCAGGCCATGGAGGATCAGCCACCACAGTGGCCTGGGGATCTCCACCACGCGCCGGTCCCACAGAAACTGCGCCAGGTAGCGCCGCAAGGCTGAAGCGGTCGGTGCTTCGGGCGTGCCCAGGTTGACCAGCAGCACGGCGCTGCGCGGGGCACTACCGTGGACGTAGGGGGGTTCGGGGGCGAAGCTCATCGGTCTTGATTGTCGGTGATGCCTCGGTCATGCGCAGGCGCAGGCGCGCCTGTCGCGGACAGCGATGCCAACAATCCGATCAAGGCCGCGAGGGCATCGTGTCGCCGAACGACAACAGCTCGAAGCGAATGCAAGGCGCGGCGGGGTCGCTGGGCGACACGCCCAGGCCTAACCAGCCCGAGCCGTGCAGGGTGCAGCGGTGGCGACGCAGCATGATGGTTTCCTCGGCACTGCCAAAGCGCACATAGGTGCCGTTGTAGCTGAGGTCGGTGAGATGGAAAGCGCCGCCTTGCCAGTCCAGGCGTGCGTGCGAGCGAGAGACCCGTCCATCTTCGACCCGGAAGTTTGACTGTCGGCTGCGCCCTAGCGACACAGGCATGTGCGCAGCGTCGAACACCTCTTTGATGTCGAGCCAGACCAGGCGGATCGATTCAGACGCGGTGTTGATGGCTACCGCACCGAACTGGGTGGCGGCCATGTCGACAGCGCGGCGCCCGCCCGTCACATGCACATGCACCGGTTCGGCGCGGCCGCGCAGGTGCATCCAATCCAGTGAGCGAAAGCGCGGCCTGACTTGTTCGGTCAGGCCCGCCAGCACATCGTCTGTGACCAGGGTTTCGTTGTCGCTCGCATGGTCGATCAAGCGGGCGGCCACATTGACCGCGTCACCGAAGCAATCGCCCGCCATCTCGACCACCTCGCCCCGGGCCAAAGCCACCTGCAGGCGCAGGCTTCGCAGACCGGCCGAGGCGCCGCGTTCCTGGCCGCGGATGACCAAGCGTTCGAGTTCTTCGTGCATTTGCTGTGCCGCAAAAACACCGTCCTGCGACCGGTTGAACACGGCCATCAAGCCATCGCCCAGTGTCTTGACCAGTTCGCCGTCGCAAGCCGGCACAACCCGCGCCAAAGCGTTGACAGTGTGCGTCACGACCGAAGTGGCTTCGGCGTTGCCCAGGCTGCCGTACAGCGCTGTGCTGCCCCGCAGATCGGCGAACAATACGGTGCGCTCGGCAATGCTCGTCATGCCGGGCAGTTTAATCGTGAAATTGTGCGAATTTCAGGCCCGGGCGCTGACCTTGATTCAACGCGGCCAAAGATCGCTGGGTCGGCGCGAATCTCAGGACCCAGCCGGCTTTCGCTCAGCGGCTTGTCGCAGGGTTTGTCAACCGTGTGTTCTTGAGTTCGGCGGTCAACGCGAACAAGGCGTTGCGGCGCGCCGTGGCGGTCTCGGACAACTCGCCTGACTCGATCAACCACTGCAGTTCATCGGCCACTGCGCGCTGGTGCAGGCGCCGTAGCACGGCCTCGACCAGCAGCACAGGCGACTCTTCGTCATCGACTTCGTGGAAGCCCGCCAGGCGGTCCAGCAGCTCGCGCAGCTTGCCCTGATCAAGCTCATCGTCATCGACGGCCTGGTCTAGATCGCCACGCAAGGCTTCGAGCAGTGCGGTCATGGTGACGGCGCCGTGTTCGTGCAGCACCCGCTCGAGCGCCGCAAAGAATTGGCCGTAAGGCGCGGGCTGGGCAATCAGGAAATCGTGCGACTCACCCGGCAGGTCCAGCCAGACGCTGGCATGGCGGGCCAGCAGCCAGGCGGTGCGGTCCAGCAAGGTGGCCGCTTGCGGCGGCAGTCGCCGGCCTGCCATCGGGTGCAGGCGAAATCGTCCGCGGTCTTGACGGCGCCAGTCGCCGTTGCGTGCCTGCGGGGCGCCGTCGGCAGTGTCGCTGGCTTCGTTCAGGCCGCCGCGGTCAGGCTTGCCGGGATGAGCGCTGGTGTCAAGGCCGGGGCGCGGCTTGCTTCGCCTGGCCCAGTGGGCCTGCAGCACCTCGACGGCCATGCCGCCGAGTTGGGCCAAGGCCTGCACCATCTGCTCTCGCAGCAGCCCATCGGGCAACAATTCGATCAGCGGCCCGGCCTGCGTGAGCATGCGCGAACGCCCCTCGGGGGTGGCCAGATCGCAGTCCGCGCCAGCCTGCGCGATCAGTTGGGCCGACAGCGGCACGGCCTGGGTCACCTCGCGCTCGAAGGCCTCGGGGCCTTGTTCGCGGATGAAGGAGTCAGGGTCGTGCTCAGCAGGCAGGAACAGGAAGCGGATGCTGCGCAGATCGCTCGCATGGGGCAGTGCGGCCTCGAGCGCGCGACCGGCAGCCCGGCGCCCGGCGGCATCTCCATCGAAGCTGAAAATCACCGATTCGGTGAAACGAAACAGCTTGGCCACATGCTCGGCCGTGCAGGCCGTCCCGAGTGTGGCCACCGCATTGGGGTAGCCCCATTGCGCCAGCGCCACCACGTCCATATACCCCTCGACCACCAAGGCATAGCCCTTGGCGCGCAGTCCCTGGCGGGCTTCGAACAGTCCGTAGAGTTCTTGCCCCTTGTGAAAGACCGGGGTTTCGGGCGAGTTCAGGTACTTGGGCTCGCCGACATCGAGTACTCGGCCGCCAAAGCCTATGACCTCACCGCGCACCGAACGGATCGGAAACATGATGCGATCGCGGAAGCGGTCGTAGCGTTTTTGCTCCTCGCCTTCGTCGCCGCTGACGATCACCAGCCCGCAGTCGCTGAGCAAGGGGTCGTCGTAGCGCGCAAACACCCCTGCCAGGGTGCGCCAGCCATCGGGCGCATAGCCCATGCCGAAGCGAGCGGCCACCGCGCCTGTCAGGCCGCGATTTTTCAGGTAAGCCACGGCGCGTGGACTGGCCTTGAGTGCGCCACGGTAGTGCTCGCCGGCCTTGGCCAGCACTTCGCTGAGGGTGGCGCGCTGGGCCTTCTCGGCATCGGCACGGGTGCGGTCCTCGGGGCTGTCCTGACGCTCGGGCACGGTCAGCCCGACCTGCTGGGCCAGGTCTCGCACCGCGTCCATGAAACCCATGCCGTGGTGCTCGGTCAGAAAGCGGATGGCATCGCCGTGTACCCCGCAGCCAAAGCAGTGATAGGTCTGGCGCGACGGGCTGACGATGAAGCTGGGTGACTTCTCGCCGTGGAATGGGCACAGGCCTTTGTGGTTGATGCCGGCCTTTTTCAGCTCGACGTGGCGGCCCACCACCTCGACGACGTCGACGCGGGACAGCAAATCCTGGACAAATCCTTGAGGCAGCACTCGCGCAGTCTATCCAAGCGCGGGACGCTGCGGGCTGCCATCGAACGCGTGGCATTCGGGGCAACTCGCCCGAATGGCGCCAAGCCAAACCGCCGGGTCCAATGACAACGGCCCGGTATCACCCGGGCCGTCACAAGCCTGCAGCGCTGCGGCGCCGCAGGTTCAAGCAGTATCAGATCGCGAAGTCAGAGATCTGGGCACCTGCGGCGAGTGCGGCTTTGAGCCACTTCGGCTGCAAGCCACGGCCGGTCCAGGAATCACCCGTCGCGGCATTGCGGTATTTGGCCGCAACCTTGCCAGTGGGTTTGACGACAGCCCCGGCGCGGCCGCTGACGGCCTTGCCCGCGATATCGGAAGCACTCAGACCAAACTCGGCCATCATGGCTTTGACTCGAGCGACTGCCTCGGAGCGCGCTTCGCGCTGGACATCGGCGATACGCTTTTCGATTTCGGCGCGTTGGGACAGCAGATCTTGCAAAGTGGACATATTCAGGCTCCGTTAAAATTGGTGACTGCATGAGTGTACTGCAAAATCATGATAAGCCATCCCAAAAATTTGCCTGATAACAAGAATTTCAATCCATAGTGCTATGGTGGCTCAGTCCGTCGGCGGTACGTAGCCGGCGGGCTGGTCAGCACCTTCGCCAAAAAAGTAGCGTTCCATCTGCCGCGCTAGATACTGGCGGGCGCGCTGGTCGGCGAGGTTGAGTCGGTTTTCGTTGACGAGCATGGTCTGGTGCTTGAGCCAGAGCGCCCAGGCCTCTTTGCTGACATTGGCGTAAAGCCGCTTGCCCAACTCCCCTGGATAGGGGACAAATTCTAGGCCGTCGGCCTCTTTTTTCAGGTAGACGCATTGCACTGTGCGGGCCATGTGGATACTCCTTGGGGGGTTTGTCGTCGAGTGCTGGGCCTCAACCCAGCTTCTTGACCAGAACCTGCGAGCGCCGGTCCCAGTTGTACTTGCGTTTGCGGGCGTCGGGCAGCCAATCGGGATCGACCTGGGCAAAGCCCCGCTTGATGAACCAGTGCATGGTGCGCGTGGTGAGCACGAAGATGTTTTCCAGCCCTTGGGCCCTGGCGCGCTGTTCGACCCGTTTGAGGATGCGTTCACCGTCACCCTGGCCCTGCACCGCGGGCGAGACGGTCAGCGCCGCCATCTCACCACTCCGGGCCTCGGGATAGGGGTACAGCGCAGCGCAGCCAAAGACCACGCCGTCATGGGTGATCACGGTGTAGTTGGCGATGTCGCGTTCAATTTCGTTGCGCTCACGCCGCACCAGCGTGCCGTCCCGCTCGAAGGGCTCGATCAGTTGCAGGATGCCGCCGACGTCGTCGGCGGTGGCTTCGTGCAGGCTCTCGAGTTTTTCATCGACCACCATCGTGCCAATGCCGTCGTGGGTGAAGATCTCCTGCAATATCGCGCCGTCGACCGCAAACGGCAGGATGTGAGAGCGCTCGACGCCGCCTTCGCAGGCTTTGACGCAGTGCTGCAGGTAAAAGCCCAGATCGGTTGGTGCGACTGGGGGTGGGCAGGTGCTGAGCAGACGGCGCGCATCGGCCAGCGCGAGTTCGGTATCGATCGCGCTTGAGGTGTCACCGGGATCCTCTCGGATGCCGGTAATCTCGGTCATGAACAGCAGTTTGTCGGCTTGCAACGCGATCGCGGTGGCGGTGGCGACCTCTTCCATCCGCAGATTGAAGGCCTCGCCGGTTGGCGAAAAACCGAACGGGCTCAACAAGACCAGTGCGCCGATATCGATCGCACGCCGAATCGTCGCCGAATCAACCCGCCGTACCAGCCCCGAATGAATGAAGTCGACGCCGTCAACGATACCCACGGGCCGGGCGGTGAGAAAATTGCCCGATACCACCCGCACCGTGGCATTGGCCATCGGCGTGTTGGGCAAACCCTGCGAAAATGCCGCCTCGATCTCGAAGCGCAATTGGCCGGCGGCCTCTTGTGCGCAGTCGAGTGTGATCGCATCGGTGATCCGGATACCGTGGCTGTAACGTGGTTTATGACCCTTGGCGGCCAATTGCTCGTCAACTTGAGGTCGAAAACCGTGCACCAGCACCAGTTTGATACCCATCGCATGCAGGATTGCCAAGTCCTGGACAAAGGCGTTGAGTCTGCCGGCGGCAATCAACTCGCCGGCCATGCCGACCACGAAAGTCTTGCCTCGGTAGGCGTGGATATAGGGCGCGACAGCGCGAAACCAGGGAATGAAGGTGTGCGGGAAGACCAGGCTCATGATGGCGCGGATTGTGCAGCAGGCGCTCTTGCGCAGGCCGATCCTGTGGTTCGACCTGCGCGCATGCGATTCGAGATCCGCGATAGACCCTGGCTGGCCGATGCGTCAGCGAAGCCGATGGGATACTCAGGCCAAGGCTTGGCGCAGCGCGGCCAACATGCCTTCGGGGTCTTCCGCGGGCAGCGAATGGCCCGATGTCAGCGCCACGGTGCGGGCCTTGAGCGCGACAGCGATCTCTTGTGCGCTGCGCGGTGGGGTCATCTGATCCTGCGCGCCCAACACCAGGGTCACCGGGCATCGGACCTGGGCCGCTGCAGCCATGCCATTGGCATAGCGATCGCAGACGCTGAAATCATGGTGGAACAGGTTCACGGCGCTGCCACTGGCGTTCGGTCCGGCCAGCATCCGGCGCATCAACGCCCGGTTGCTGCCGTGTAACCACATCCCCGGCCCGGGAAACGAAGGCTTGGCGGCGAGCGTGCTGATCGAGAAAGCGTTGACCATCTCGATGGCCTTGAGCGGCGCTTCGCGCGCGGTGTCGAGCAAGACCTGCGAGACCTTCATCGGGTAAGTCGTGCCCACCATCACCAGCTTGCCCACCAGCTCAGGGGCACGCGCAGCGGCCTCGAGCGCGATCAGCGAGCCCATGCTGTGGCCCACCAGCGCGGCTTGGCGGCGAACCCCTGCCGCCCTCAGCAATGCCAGCAACCAATCGGCCAGCGATTCCACCGAATCGGGCATCGGCCCTGCGCTGCGGCCGTGGCCCGGCAGATCGACTGCCAGTACGCTGTGGCCGTGGTGGGCGTACCAGCGTGCGAGCAGGGTCCAGACGCTGTGGTCATGCAGTGCGCCGTGGCAGAAGACGACGCAGGGCAGGGTCGCGTCGAAGGGCTTGCCACCGGTGTAGGCATAGGCCGGTTGCGGGCCGTTCGGGCCGTCGACAAACAGGTTCATGCTGACTTCTCCGCGGCCTTGAGTGCGCGCTTGAGGTCGTCGATCAAATCGTCGGCGTCCTCCAGTCCAATCGACAGCCGGATCGTCCCGGCGCTGATGCCCGCGCGCGCCAGCGCGGCGTCGTCCATCCGAAAATGCGTGGTCGATGCCGGGTGGATCACCAGTGAGCGGCAATCGCCGACATTGGCCAGGTGCGAGAAGATCTTCAGCGCTTCGATGAAGGCCACGCCCTGGGCTCTGGAGCCCTTCAGGTCGAAGCTGAACACCGCGCCCGCGCCGCGCGGCAACAGCCGCTTGGCCAGCGCATGGCTGGGGTGTGAGTCGAGCTCCGGATAGCCGACCCTCGAGACCATGGCGTGTGCGGCCAGAAAGCCCACCACCTTGCGGGTGTTCTCAATGTGGCGCGCCATGCGCAGCGGCAGGGTCTCGATGCCTTGCAGGATCAGCCAGGCGGTGTGCGGGCTCATGCTGGCGCCGAAGTCGCGCAGCCCTTCGCGGCGCGCCCGCAGCAAGAAGGCGCCCGCTGTGCTCTCCTCGGTGAACACCATGCCGTGGAAGCCGTCGTAGGGCTCGGTCAGTTCGGCGAAGCGGCCCGAGCGCTGGTGCGCCGCGTCCCAGTCGAAGGCGCCGCCGTCGACCAGCAGCCCGCCGACCACCGTGCCATGGCCGGACAGGAACTTGGTGGCCGAGTGCATGACCAGGTCTGCGCCGTGGTCCAGGGGTTTGAACAACCAGGGCGGGGTGAAGGTCGAGTCCACCAGCAGCGGTAGGCCGGCGTCGTGGGCAATCGCCGACACGGTCGGGATGTCGAGCACGTCGAGCCCCGGGTTGCCCAGGGTTTCACCGAACAGCAGCCGGGTCTCGGGTCGGATCGCCGCGCGCCAAGCGTCGATGTCGCCCGGCAGGACGAAAGTGGTTTCGATGCCGAAGCGGCGCAGCGTGTAGTGCAGCAGGTTTTGCGATCCGCCGTAGAGCGCACTGCTTGCCACGATGTGGTGACCAGCACCGGCGATCGTGGCGATCGCCAGGTGCAGCGCCGCCTGGCCGCTGGCGGTGGCGATCGCCCCGGCGCCGCCTTCGAGCGCGGCGATGCGCTCTTCGAGCACCGCGGTCGTGGGGTTGCTGATGCGGCTGTAGACATGGCCCGAGCGCTCCATGTTGAACAGCGAGGCGGCGTGCTCGCTGCTCTGGAACACGAACGAGGTGCTGAGGTGGATCGGCACTGCCCGCGCGCCGGTGGCGGGGTCGGGCACTGCGCCGGCATGCAGCGCCAGCGTGTCGAATCCGGGATCGCTGTATCCAGGCATGGTCTGGGGCTCAATCAGGCTGTTGCGACCCTGGATTGTGTGCTATGTTTTCTACCTGTCAGGCGATCGCCAGATGGGGTCGAAGGCCAGCCCTCCAAAGTCGGACCACTCCCAGGAGACCTCCCATGAAAGTCAGTGACATCCTCCGCGTCAAGGGCAGCACCTTGTTCACCGTGTCTCCCGACCAGGCCTTGCAGCACGCGGTCGAGGTCATGGCCGGCAACGACATCGGCTCGCTGGTGGTGATGGAATACGGTGACCTGGTGGGCATGCTCACATTTCGAGAGGTCATCGCCGCGGTGATCAGAAACAATGGCCAGCTCGGCACGCTGACCGTTCGCACCGTGATGGATGACGCGCCGCTGACCTGCACGCCCGAAACCGAGATCGACGAGGTGAGGCGCATGATGCTCGGCCGCCATGCCCGCTACATGCCGGTCCAGGACGGCAAGACGCTGATGGGCGTGGTCTCGTTCTACGACGTGGCGAAGGCGGTGGTCGAGGGCCAAGACTTCGAGAACCGCATGCTCAAGGCCTATATCCGCGACTGGCCGGCCGAGGACGCTGAATCACCCAAGGCTTGAGCCAGAGGCGGTGGCTGCGACAATCCTGCCGGCTTGGTGTCTGAAGTCGCCAGGCTTTCCTGTCTCAGCATCGAGCCCACCATGTCCGGCAGCACCTTTGGCGAACTGTTCCGCGTCACCAACTTCGGCGAAAGCCATGGCCCAGCGATCGGCTGCGTGATCGACGGCTGCCCGCCCGGCATGGCGCTGGGTGTCGAGGACATCCAGCCTGAGCTCGACCGACGCCGCCCAGGCACCAGCCGCCATGTCACCCAGCGCAACGAACCCGATGCGGTGGAGATCCTCTCGGGCGTCTACGAGGGCCTGAGCACCGGCACGCCGATCTGCCTGTTGATCCGCAACACCGATCAGCGCAGCAAGGATTACGGCAATCTCCTCGACACCTTCCGTCCTGGTCATGCCGATTACACCTACTGGCGCAAGTACGGCTTGCGCGACCCACGCGGCGGCGGGCGCTCATCCGCGAGACTGACCGCGCCGATGGTCGCCGCCGGCGCAGTCGCC
>CALQBT020000037.1 GCA_943328885.2 Bordetella parapertussis
CCTTCAGCGGCTCGGGTACCGCGTGCGCCAAAGCCGCAGCCGGCGCGTTGCCGGCAGCTGACTTGCCCTGGGATTCGTAGAAAGCACCCAGGTCGGCCATGTCTTGATCGGTCAGCGAGCTGGCGATACCGCGCATCGTCGGATGCTTGCGGTCGCCCTTTTGGTAGGCGCCCAGCGCCGAAGCGATGTACTTGGCGCCCTGGCCCGAGATCATCGGCACCTTGTAGATCTCGGGAAAGCTGGCCTGGTAGCCAACAATGCCATGGCAGCCGATGCACATCGCGGCCTTGGCCTCGCCCTTGGCGGCGTCCCCGGCCTTGACATCCTCGGCCCGGGACAAAGTGCTCAGGCCTGTCAGCGCGAGCAGCAAGGGGAACAGAAAGTACGCTTTTTTCATCGTCTGGCGGAGGTGGTGTCGCAGGGAAGAGGTGTACCGCCAGGCCTCTTGCGCCGCCGCTACACCCGATGAGCCGGGCAGAGCGTGAAGCCTGTCAACCCGGAGACCCGAGATTATAAAGGCGGCCCTTATACTGAAATCCACCATCGGGCCTCGCCCTTCTCACAAACACCAACAGCCGTCTCCCACGGCCTCACCGCCATGAAGTTTCAAGGATCAGACAACTACGTCGCCACCCAGGACCTGATGCTGGCGGTCAACGCTGCCATCACACTGCAGCGCCCGCTGCTGGTCAAGGGCGAACCAGGCACCGGCAAGACCATGCTGGCCGAGGAAGTGTCGACCGCGCTGGGCATGCCCTTGCTGCAGTGGCATGTCAAAAGCACCACCAAGGCCCAGCAAGGTCTGTACGAGTACGACGCGGTGAGCCGCTTGCGCGACAGCCAGCTCGCCGACGATGAAAGCGCGACCAAGGTGCGCGACATCCGCAACTACATCGTCCAGGGCGTGCTGTGGCAGGCTTTCACCGCCGACCAACCGGTGGCGCTGCTGATCGACGAGATCGACAAAGCCGACATCGAGTTTCCGAACGACTTGCTGCGCGAGATCGACCGGATGGAGTTTTATGTCTACGAGACGCGCGAACTGGTGCGCGCCAAGCACCGGCCGCTGGTCTTCATCACCTCGAACAACGAGAAAGAGCTGCCCGACGCCTTCTTGCGTCGCTGCTTCTTCCACTACATCAAGTTCCCCGACGCCGACACGATGAAGCGCATCATCGATGTGCACTTCCCCGGCCTCAAGCAAGAGTTGCTCGGTGCGGCGATGAAGACCTTCTACGACGTGCGCAATCTGCCCGGGCTGAAGAAGAAGCCCTCGACCTCGGAACTGCTCGACTGGCTCAAGCTGCTGCTGGCAGAGGACATCCCGCTCGAGGTCCTGCAGAACAAGGACGAGAAGGTCTCGGTGCCACCGCTGGTGGGTGCCTTGCTCAAGAACGAGCAGGACGTGACCTTGTTCGAAAAACTGGTGTTCATGCAGCGTCACAACCGCTGAGGCCGGGGCGATGAAGCCGATCTGCACACCCGTCGTGCTTGAAGGCAAGCATGTCCGGCTTGAGCCCTTGACGCTGGCTCATGCGCCGGCGCTGGCACTCGCTGTGCAGGACGGCGAACTCTGGAAGCTCTGGTACACCGCGATCCCGACGCCCGAGCGCATGCTCGCCGAGATCGAGCGCAGACTCGACTTGCTGGCCTACGGGTCGATGCTGCCCTGGGCAGTGCTCAACGCGGCTGGGGTCGTGGTCGGTATGACCACCTACATGAATGTCGATGCGAGCAACCAGCGGGTCGAGATCGGCTCGACCTGGTACGCCCGCAGCACGCAGCGAACGCCGCTCAACACCGAGGCCAAGCAGTTGCTGCTCGCGCATGCCTTCGAGTCGCTGGACTGCATAGCGGTGGAGTTCCGAACCCACCGCTTCAACGTCCAGAGCCGGCGCGCGATCGAGCGCCTGGGCGCGCAGCTAGACGGCATCTTGCGCTGCCACCAGCGCGCCTCCAACGGCAGCTTGCGCGACACCGCGGTCTACAGCATCACCGCCGACGAGTGGCCCACCGTGCGCGGGCATCTGGACTTCCAGCTCTCACGTCCGGCTTGATCAAAGGCCTCGGCGCCGCATCCATCGCCCGAGAAGACCGCATGGCTCGCAAGACACCCATCACCGTCGATGCGCTCTGGCAACTCGAGCGCCCGGGCAACCCAAGCTTGTCGCCCGACGGCGCGCAAGCCGTCTGCTCGCTGGCCAGCCACTCGATGGACGAGAACAAGAGCCGCAGCGTGCTGCGGCTGCGGTCAGGCCACCGGCCGCTCGATAGCCCACGCAGCGCTGATCCACCCACCAAGCGAGGACGCCGCGGCTGCAAGCCGAGCTGGATCACCCTGAGTCATGCCCTGGACCGCAGGGACTGGGGTCACCCAAGCGGCGGCCAAGCAGGTTTGAAATCGTTATGCTTAGATGATGGGCTGTTGACAGCCCGGAAAGCCCAGCCATGTTGATCGACTTTTTCTACACCTTGCGCGCGGCCAAACTGCCGGTTTCGGTCAAGGAATTCCTGACCCTGCTCGAAGCGGTGAAAGCCGGCGTGATCGACTGTTCGGTCGACGAGTTCTACTACCTCGCGCGCACCTCGCTGGTCAAGGACGAAACCTTGTACGACAAGTTCGACCGCGCTTTCGGGGCCTACTTCAAGGGCGTCGAGATGCTGGTCGACTTCACCAAGGAAGTGCCGCTCGACTGGCTGCGCAAGAACCTGGAGCTCGAGCTCAGCGCCGAGGACAAAGCCAAGATCGAGAAGATGGGCTGGGATGAGCTGATGGAGACGCTCAAAAAGCGTTTCGAGGAACAGAAAGAGCGCCACGAGGGCGGCAGCAAGTGGGTAGGCACCGGCGGCACCAGCCCGTTCGGCGCCTACGGCGTCAACCCGCAGGGCATACGCATCGGCCAGGACAAGAGCCGCAACAAGAGCGCGGTCAAGGTCTGGGACCAGCGCGCCTACAAAGACTACGACGACACGCTGGAGTTGGGCACGCGCAACATCAAGATCGCGCTGCGCCGCTTGCGCCGCTTCGCGCGCGAAGGCGCCGAGACCGAGCTCGACCTCGAAGACACCATCCACTGCACTGCGGCCAACGCCGGCTACCTCGACATCAAGTTGGTGCCCGAGCGCCACAACAAGGTCAAGGTGCTGCTGTTGATGGACGTGGGTGGCACGATGGACGAGCACATCAGCCGGGTCGAAGAGCTTTTTTCGGCCGCCAAGACCGAGTTCAAACATCTCGAGTTCTACTACTTCCACAACTGCCCTTACGACTTCATGTGGAAGAACAACCGGCGCCGCTTCAGCGAGAAGACCGCCACCTGGGATCTGATCCGCAAGTACAACAAAGACTACAAGCTGATCTTTGTCGGCGACGCGACGATGAGCCCTTACGAGATCCTGCAGCCTGGCGGCAGCGTCGAGTACAACAACGAAGAGCCGGGCGCCGAGTGGATACAGCGCCTGACCAATGCCTTCCCGAAATTTGCCTGGATCAACCCCGAGCCGCAAGGCGTCTGGCAATACCGGCAGAGCATCTCAGTGGTCCAGCAACTGGTCAACCAGCGCATGTTCCCGCTCACACTGGCCGGCCTGGAAGGGGCGATGCGGCTGCTGACCAAATGAGCTGCAGGCACTGACCATGGCCAGGCAAGCCTGTGGCCGGCGGTCGCTGGCGCAGGCTGTGCTTCGAGCGGCTTGGCTGGCGGTCTGGTCGGCAGCGGCGCTGCTCTCAGGCGCTTGCGCGCTGCGGCCTGGTACTGCCGCACCAGCGCCTGAACCAGGCCAGGGTCCGAAGCTCATGGTAGTGGCACCCCATGAATTGCTGCCGCTGCTCGAGAAGTACCTCGACCTCGGCCGGCTGCAGGCGCTTGGCGGCGCCGAGACCATCGACGACATCGAATGGACCAGGCTGATCGGTGCGGCACCGGCCCAGGCCCGCGAACTGTTGCAGACCGAGGGCTACTTCGACGCCCTCGTCAGCGCTGAGCGATCGACAGCCGGCGCGCAACGACAGATCACGTTGACGATCAAGCCGGGTCTGCGGACCCAGGTCGCGGATCTGCTGATCGAGACCGCGGGCGAGCTCAGGCGCCGCATCGACAGCGGCGACGCCGGTGCGCGCCGCCTGCAGGACGCGCTCGCCAGCGTCGCTGCGCAGCGAGTGGGCAAACCCTTCCGCAACCCCGATTGGGCCGAGACCAAGCAGCAACTTCTGGCTCGACTGCGCGCCGCAGGCTACGCCAGCGCCAACCTGGCCGACAGCCAGGCCGACATCGACGCACCCCACCAGCGCGCGCAGTTGCGGGTGGTGATAGATAGCGGCCCGCTGTATCTGGCCGGGGCACTGCAGATCGACGGCCTGCGCCGCCACGACGAGGCCACCGTGCAACACCTGGCCGGCTTCAGGCCCGGCACGCCGCTGACCGAGGCACTGCTGCTCGACTACCAGGAGCGGCTGCAAAAGGCTGGGCTGTTCGAGTCGGCCAGCGTCGGCTTCGACCCGGACGCCGAGCACGCTGCCAACACTGCGCTGCGGGTGCGCGTGACCGAGTTGCCGCTGCAGCAAGCCACCGTCGGACTGGGCATCAGCGCCAACACCGGCCAGCGGGCCACGCTCGAGCACAGCCACCGCCGGGTGCTGGGCCAGGCCATCACGGCCCACAACAAACTCGAATGGGGCCGCGAAAGACAGACCTGGTCAGGCGACTTCCAGACCCACCCTGGCGAAGGCTTTTACCGCAACCTCATGGGCGTGCAGGTCGACCGCGTCAGGAGCAGCACCGACCTGGTGTTGTCGCAGCGATTGCGCCTGGGCCGGACCCAGGACACGCCGCGCATCGAACGCCTGTACTTCGGCGAACTGCTGCGCTCCAGGCAAAGCGACCGGGTGGCAGTCGACCCCTTGGCCGCCGTCAGCCCGAACAGCGCCAGCGCGGTCAGCGCCAACTACCACCTGGTGTGGAAAGATCTCGACAGCGTGCTGTTGCCCACCCGAGGGCTGACGCTGGCGCTGCAAGGCGGCACCGGCCAGGCCAGCAGCGAAGGCGGGGCCAGTGGGCCCTTCGCTCGCTTGTATGGCCGCCTGACCGGCTACCTGCCGCTGGGCCAAGCCTGGTACGGCCAGGTCAGGCTGGAAGCGGGCCAGATCTTCAAGTCCGACAAAGTCACCGTGCCTGACGCACTGGGTTTTCGCGCCGGCGGCGACGACTCGGTGCGCGGCTACGCTTTCCGCTCGCTCGCGCCTTTGGGCAGCGACGGCGGCACGGTCAGCGGCCCGGCGTTGCTGACGGCCAGCGCCGAACTGGCGCGGCCGCTGCTGGACAGCCTGCCCGCACTGTGGGGCGCGGTGTTCATCGACGCCGGACGCGCGGTGGAACACTGGCGCGACTACAAGCCCGCGCTGGGCTACGGCGCCGGCCTGCGCTGGCGCAGCCCGATCGGCCCACTCAAGGTCGATCTGGCGTGGGCTGAGGCCTTGCACAAGCTGCGGCTGCACTTCACCGTCGGGATCAGCTTCTGATGCCACCGCCAGAGACCACCGCCGAGCCTTCGCCTCGACCCGCGCGGCGCGGTCGCTGGCTGGCCTGGGCAGGCACGGGGCTGCTGGCCATCGCTTTGCCACTGGGTGGGCTGTGGGCCTTGCTGCACGACCGCGCTGTCCTGCCTTGGTTGCTGCAGCAAGTGCCCGGTCTGACCGTGCAAGGCCTGCACGGCACGCTGGCCGAGGGTCGGCTGCAGGCGCAAAGCCTGCACTGGCAACTGCCCGCAGGCGCAGGGCAGTTGGAGATCGACGGCTTGGTCGCTGAAGGCGGCGCCTTGCGCTGGGCGCCCCACCCCGGCGCCTGGTTCGGACTGCGGCTGACGCAGTTGTCGGCCGATCGGGTGCAGTACCGGAGCGGTCCAGCTTCAGCCCAGCGCGTCAGCGCGCCAGCCGATCTGCTGCTGCCCTTGGCCTTGCAGGTCGATGCGCTGCGCATCGACAGCCTGCAGGTCAATGATCTCGCCCCTGCACAAGCCCTGAGCGCCCGTCTGTGGCTAGGCGCACAAGGCGGCACGCAGCACCGCGTCGAGAGCCTGAGATGGACCTGGCAGCGCACCGAGCTGCAAGCCGAGTTGCTGATCGGCAGCGATTCAGCGATGCCGGTGCAGGCCAGGCTGCAGGCCAGGCGGGACCTAGCGCCGGCCTGGGACGCCAGCCTGTCGCTGAGCGGACCGCTGGCCAGCATGACCGCCGATGCCCGACTGCAGGGCCGGTCGCGCGTGAAAGCGGGCAGTCCCGGTGCCGCAGCGTCAAGCGTACCGTCGCTCAGCGCCCAGGCCAGTCTGCTGCCGTTCAAGGCCTGGCCGCTGGGTGAACTCAGGCTCGAGACCCAGTCCCTGGACCTGTCGGCGCTGCTGCCCTCGCTGCCGCGTACGGCACTCAGCGGGCAGGCCAAGCTGCTGTCCAGCGGCCTGGACTCAGCGGCGAGCGCAAGCGTCACGCTGGTCAACCAGTTGCCGGGCGCCTGGGATGCTGGCCGCTTGCCGATACAACAGCTCGCGCTGCAAGCCAGCGCCGCGCCGCGCCACCCCGAGCAACTCAAACTCGAACACTTCACGCTGGCGCTGGCCGACGCCAGCGGCAGTGCGGGCCGGATCAGCGGCCAGGGCCGTTGGGCTGAAGACGCCGTGGCGCTGGACTTGACGCTGACCCAGTTGCTGCCCGCGCGTCTGCACCGCCAAGCCGCCGCACTGGTGCTGGGCGGGCCGCTGCAACTGCGCATCACCGGACTGCCTTCGCCTGACCCCATAGGCCAGCCCGCCGGCTCGGCCAAAGCGGCGGCAAAGACACCCCCCCGCGCCGCCGGCCAACAGGTCCCGGCGCCCAGGGTGCAGCTGTCAGTCGACGCCCAGCTCACGGGCCGCAGCCTCGACGACAGCGGCCAGCCGATGCAGCTGAGCCTGAAAGGCATAGGCAGCGCCAACGCGGTCGAACTCACCGAATTTCGCGCCAGCACCGGTCCGGCCAGCGTCCAGGGCAGGGTCCAGGCCAGCGCCCAAGCCGATGGCTGGCGCTTGCGCAGCCAGGCCAGTCTGGCAAATTTCGATCCCCGGCCCTGGTGGCGTGGTGCCGAGGGCTCTGCCTGGCGGCTCGGCCCTCACCGCCTGGACAGCCAGATCGACCTCGACCTGCTCTGGCGCAACGCCGCGGGCCCTGCGCTGGCTGCCGCGCAGCTGCCTGCGCTCGAGCATTGGCTGAGCCGTATCGACGGACTAGCGCACCTCAGCCTGAGCAACAGCCTGTTGGCCGGCGTGCCGCTGGCCGGATCGCTGCAGCTGCAACGCGCCGCGCCCGAGCAGGCTGCAAGCCTCGATGCCCATCTGGTGCTGGCCGGCAACCAGATCGACTTGCAAGGCCAGCGCGCGGCCCAACCCTCGGCCGACCGCTGGAAACTGCAGCTCAAGGCCAGCGCATTGGCCGGCTTGGCGCCGCTGGCGCGATTGGCGAACGAATGGGCCCCCGAACTGTCCGCCGACCTGGCCCGCTACTGGCCCACCAGCGGCCAACTGCAAGCCGATCTGCAAACCAACGGCCGCTGGCCTGCGATCAGCAGCCAGGGCGAGTTGCGCGCTGATGCGCTGGTGGCTGGCGTCGGTGCGCTGCACTCCGCCACGCTGGGTTGGCGCAGCGGCAGCGACCTCGACGCCCCGCTGTCACTGCAGTTGCAGGCGCAGGGTCTGAGCAGCGCCGGGCAGCGCATCGACGACCTGGCGGTCAGACTCAGCGGCAGCCTGCGCGACCACAGCCTGAGCCTGCGCATCGACAGCCCGGCCAAACCACCGGCCTGGACCGAGAACCTGCTCGGCCCCGCCGGCAGCGGCACCCGCCTGCAAGCGCAAGGCCGGGGCGGATGGATCGAGGGCCAAGCCGGTGCCGGCACATGGCGGCTGCAAGATCTTCAGCTTCAAGGCGGCGCCCGCGACAGCCAAGGCGGCAGCCGACCTTGGCTGACGGCGCAGTCGCTGGCCGCAGAACTGGCGCTGGGTCCGGACCTGCGGGCACAGGCTCTGACCTTGGCACCCGGTCGGGTCCAACTGCTGAGCACTGCGCTGAACTGGCGCGAGGCCCGCTGGCAGGCAGCGCTGGCCGGCCCGGCGGACACCCAGACCTCGGTGACGACATCGCGCGCGCCGTCGCCAGGTCCGGGTCGCCTGAGCGTGCTGGCCGAACTCGAGCGCTTCGATGTCGCGGCCATGCTGGCCAGAGCCCAGCCCACGATGGGTTGGGGCGGTCAGCTCACGCTGGGCGGTCACATCGAGATCCGCAGCGCTGAGCGATTCGACGCTGACGTGGTGCTGGAGCGGCTGTCGGGGGACCTCAGCCTGACCGATGACCTGGGCTCGACCCAGGTGCTGGGCGTGACCGAGCTGCGGCTGGCCTTGACGGCTCACGACGGCTTGTGGCAGTTCGCCCAAGGACTGGCCGGGGTCAGCCTGGGCGAGATGGCCGGTGCCCAGGTGCTGCGAACCAGCGCCGACCGGCGCTGGCCACCGGCCGACGCGTCGCTGCAAGGCGTGCTCGAGTCTCGGGTGTCCAACCTGGGCGTCTGGGGTAGCTGGGTGCCCCCGGGCTGGCGCCTGGCAGGCAAACTGCAGACCAGTGCCAGCTTCGGCGGCACGCTGGGCGCGCCCGAGCTGCGCGGAGAGGTCGTCGGCAGCGGCCTGGGCGTGCGCAACCTGCTGCAAGGTGTGAACCTGACCGACGGCGAGCTGGCGCTGACACTGGCCGGCGCCAGCGCGCGGATCGAGCGCCTGGTCTTCAAAGGCGGCGATGGCCAACTCAGGCTCAGCGGCAGCGCCACCCTGGGTGCGGCGCCCAGCGCCAGCCTGCAACTCGCCGCCGAGCGCTTTCGCCTGCTCGGGCGCATAGACCGCCGGCTGGTGACGAGTGGCCAGGCCGAACTTCGGCTTGACGCCCAGCGGCTGCGGCTGGACGGCAGCTTCAGCGTCGACGAGGGCCTGCTCGAACTCGGCCAGGGCGAGGCACCGACGCTAGACAAGGATGTCCAGGTGCGACGCGGTGCGGCGTCGGCCTCAGCGCCGGTCGATCGAAGCGCTAGCCCCTTGCCACCGCCAGCGCTGCGCCAGACCCAGGTCGCGCTCAAGATCAACCTGGGCCAGAAACTGCGACTGCGCGGCCACGGCGTGGACACCGGCCTGCGCGGCGACCTGCTCGTCAGCAGCCCGGAGGGCAAGCTGGCCCTGCGTGGGCAGGTGCGCGCCGAGGGCGGCACGGTCGCAGCCTATGGGCAGAAGCTCGAGATCGACCGCGGCACGGTCAACTTTGCCGGCGCCCTGGACAACCCGCAGCTCGATGTGCTGGCGCTGCGGCCCAACCTCGACCAGCGGGTGGGCGTGTCGGTGACGGGGCCGGCTCAGAACCCACGCATTCGCCTGTACAGCGAGCCCGACCTGGCCGATTACGACAAGCTGTCCTGGCTGATGCTGGGCCGTGCGCCGGACGGCTTGGGCCGCAGTGACACCGCGCTGCTGCAGCGTGCGGCGTTGGCGCTGCTCGCAGACAAGGGCCAAAACCCCACGCAGACGCTGCTCGAAGGCCTGGGATTGACCGATTTTTCGTTTCGCCAAGGCGACGGCGACAACCGCGAGACCATCGTCAGCCTGGGCAAGCAGCTGTCGAAACGCTGGTACCTGGGCTACGAGCGCAGTGTCAACGCCACCACCGGCACCTGGCAGCTGATCTACCGCATCGCCCAGCGATTCACCCTCAGAGCGCAGTCAGGCAGCGAGAACGCGCTCGACCTGATCTGGTCCTGGCGCTGGTAGCCGACGTGCGAGAATGCGGCCCGCCCAAGCCGCCGTAGTTCAACGGATAGAACAAGCGCCTCCTAAGCGCTAGATACAGGTTCGATTCCTGTCGGAGGCACCAGCCACGGCATCGTTGTCGAGTTGCAGGCCAGCCTCCTTGGGCCGGGGCCGAAGCCGCCGAGCCGCCAAGCCGCCAAGCCGATGTCTGAACATCGACCGCAGCTCGATGTCCCGGCGGCCATGACGGCAGGCACGCGGTCGCAGCCACGCCGGTCGAATTCGCACGCCGGCCACGCCGGCCAATCGCCCTTCCCCCGACGACGCCACACCGGCACCCGTACAGGCCGACAGACTCAGTGGCTCCGCGGAGCCTTGCAGCCGGCGCGGCGCCGACGACACCAGATCTTCGAGCGGCCCGCCATAGCGGCGCCGCGCCGCCACCGCCTTAGCGCGGCACGCGCCGCCCTCAAAACACTGCTCTGCGCTCTTTGGGTGTTTTTAACGAAAACCCGGAAATTAGCTTTTTTAGCTATTGACAGCGTTCGAGAATTCGATAACCAATGAATTCCGACAACAAACATAGATTTATGACCATCCCTAGGATGAATGTTTTTCACCAAAGAACATCACAATCTTCAGTAGATCGTTAAAAGATACTCAAAGACCGGCAGCTGGAGATCAACGCTTCATCCAGCCTACAGCTAAGCTTCACCCCAAGGCCGGAGGTCGGATTCGATCCTAGGTCTGGTAAAAATTCCGACGCAACGCAGCAGTAAGAAGCCAATCTAGTGCAGAAGATCGAAAAAACAGTTAAATCAGTTTTGACGTTTTTCGGGAGATCATCCAATTATTACAAACTCAATCCATCGCATTTTTTTCAAAGTGGCATTTGCTGTCGGTGAACGACAGACCACGCCTATCAAGCCTTGAGTGCTCACACCGGAAACAAACCGGCGATGAACTCGTCGCTCGCCGACCCGGCCCGGTCCAGATCAGCCCCCGTCGCAGGCCGGCCGCCTGTCCAAATCAACTTTCAGCAAGGATATTTTCACGTGACTCAGCCCAAGAAAATAGATTACAAAATTCATCGCGAGTGCTCCAGGCAATGGCGCAGCTTGCTGTCGGCCATGGCGCAGGAGCAAGCGGAGAGCCCCCAGGACAGCGAGCCCCAGGCCTTGATGCACCGTATCGGTGTGCGCTTTGCCAGCCAATCCAGTCTGCCGGCCTGCAGCGACATGGACGCACTACAACAGGCCATCTGCGCGCGCTGGCAAACCATGGACTGGGGCTGGATAGAACTCGAGGAAGAAGGCGGCAAGCTGCGCATCGTCCACCACTGCGCCACCAACGGCGATTTGCTGGCAGGCGCATTTGGAGAAGCCACCGAGGCCTGGGTTCCAGCCTTCCTGGGCGGGGTGTACCAGCAGTGGCTGTCGACGCTGGGCGCGGGCAATCAACTGCGGGTGCGCCAGGTCACCGGGATCGACGAGTTTGGCACGACCGAACTCGAACTCAGCATCTGAGGCCCTTCTCAAACCGAAATTTGAACTCTGGCAACCACACAAGG
>CALQBT020000038.1 GCA_943328885.2 Bordetella parapertussis
CATCATCGAGAAGGCCGGCGACTTCGGCGGCACCTGGTACTGGAACCGCTATCCGGGCGCGGCCTGCGACACCGAGAGCTACATCTACCTGCCTTTGCTGGAGGAGACTGGCTACATGCCGCTGTCGAAGTACGCGCGCGGGCCCGAGATCCTCGAACATTCCCGGCGCATCGGCCGGCATTTCGACCTCTATCGCTCGGCGCTGTTCCAGACCACGATCACCGGCATGCAATGGGTGGCCGAGGCGGCGCGCTGGCAGGTCAGCACCGACCGCGGCGATGTGCTGAGTGCGCGCTTCGTGGTACTGGCGGGTGGTCCGCTGAACCTTCCCAAGCTGCCCGGCATCCCGGGCGTCGACAGCTTCCAAGGCCATAGCTTCCACACCAGCCGCTGGGATTACGCCTACACCGGCGGCGATGCCAGCGGCGGCTTGTCTGGCTTGAAGGACAAGCGGGTCGGCATCATCGGCACCGGCGCCACTGCCGTGCAATGCGTGCCGCACCTCGGCGCGTCTGCCAAGGAGTTGTTCGTCTTCCAGCGCACCCCGTCGTCGGTCGACTTCCGCAACGATCGTCCGACCGATCCGGATTGGGTCAAGAGCCTCAAGCCCGGGTGGCAGCGCGAGCGCATGGACAACTTCACCACGGTGATCTCCGGCGGCCGCTTCGAGGTTGACCTGGTCAACGACGGCTGGACCGATTTGATCACCAACATCTTGCTCGCCGCCCGCCGACAACCAGCCGATGGCCGGCAGGGCGCCGACACTGCGGCGCTGATCCAGCAAGCCGACGACCAGAAAATGGAGCGGGTTCGGGCACGCGTGGCTGCGGTGGTCAAGGACGGCGCCACCGCCGATTCGCTCAAGCCTTGGTACAACCAGTTCTGCAAGCGGCCTTGCTTCCACGACCAGTATCTCGACACCTTCAACCGCCCCAATGTGCAACTGGTCGACACCCAGGGCCTGGGTGTCGAGCGCATCACCGAGCGCGGTGTGGTGGTCGCAGGGCGCGAGTACGAACTCGATGCCCTCGTCTTCGGCACCGGTTTCGAGGTCGGCACCGATTTCACCCGGCGCCTGGGTTTCGAGGTCACGGGCCGCGATGGTCTGACCTTGACCGAAAAGTGGGCGCAGGGCGCCCAGACATTCCATGGCATGTTCACGCGAGGTTTCCCGAACCTGTTCGTGATGACCACCCAGCAGGCGGGCCAGAGTGCGAACTTCCAACACATGCTCGATGTGCAGTCGCACCACATCACCCACCTGCTCACCGAGGTCAAGACCCGCAAGCTGCGCACGGTCGAGGCCAGCGCCAGCGCAGAAGCCGACTGGGTCGACACCATCCTGAAGTACGCCCGGTCGCGGCGCAATTTCCTCAGCGAATGCACGCCGGGCTACTACAACAACGAGGGCAAGCCCGACGCGCGAACCGAGCGCAACTCGCAGTTCTGGCGCGGTCCGATGGCTTTCATCCGTCTTCTCGATGAATGGCAAAAAGCCGGTACCTTGCCGGGATTGGAACTGACAAGGATGGCGCCCTAGACGCTGTGGGGTGCGCGATGACTACCTGAGCGCGGCGGGCGACCCCCAGCTTCTGTGACTCGGGCGTTCCGCTGGCTGAAGGCCTGGCCGTCTTGATCTTGCGCAACTCAAACGCGCAGCCTTGTCCGAGACTTGCAGGCTCAGTGTGCTGGGTTGATCGACTCCCGCATGGGTCGTTGACGACGGCCTCACATCCAGGAGTTCAGCCATGTCCGATACAGCGAGTGCGAGTTTGCAATATCGGACCCGTCGCGCCGGTCAGCGGGTCTTGACGTCGAACCAACTCGAGCAAGCGACCTGCGTGGTGGTGTTGGCCGGTGGCCGCGGCTCTCGACTCAAGCAGTTGACCGATTGGCGGGCCAAGCCTGCGATGCCTTTTGCGGGCAAGCTCAAGATCATCGATTTCGCGCTCAGCAACTGCGTGAATTCCGGTCTGCGCCGGGTTTGCGTGCTGACGCAATACAAGGCGCAGAGTCTGATTCGACACATCACGCGCGGTTGGGGGATTCTCGACGTGAGCCTGGGCGAGTTCATCGATGTGGTGCCAGCCCAGCAGCAGCAAGGTGAGCACTGGTACAGCGGCACTGCCGATGCGGTCTACCAGAACCTGGACATGTTGCGTGAGGCCGACCCGCGCTATGTGCTGGTGCTGGCCGGCGACCACGTCTACAAGATGGACTACAGCCGAATCATCGCCGACCATGCCGAGCGCGATGCCGATGTCACGGTGGCCTGCATCGATGTCGCGCTGGAAGCAGCCTGCGCTTTTGGCGTGATGCGTGTTGACGCCGACCACCGTGTGATCGATTTCCAGGAAAAGCCTGCCCATCCCAGTGCGATGCCAGGGCAGCCTGGCAGGGCCTTGATCAGCATGGGCATCTATGTGTTCAGTGCCGAATTTCTCTACCAAGAGCTGAGGCGCGACGCGGGAGATTTGGCTTCACGCCACGACTTCGGCCGCGACATCTTGCCGAGGATTTTGACCCGTGCCCGGGTTTTCGCCCACGATTTTGCCGACAGCTGCGTCAACACCGTCGAAGCGCGCCCCTACTGGCGTGATGTCGGTACCCTGGATGCCTACTGGGAAGCCAACATCGACCTGATCCGGCCGTGGCCTGAACTCAACCTCTACGACGATGCCTGGCCGATCCGAAGCCTGCAGCACCAGCTACCGCCGGCAAAGTTCATTTTCGATGAAGACCATCGTCGAGGCATGGCGACTGACTCAATGGTCGCGAGCGGCTGCATCGTCAGTGGTGCCACGGTGCGTCGCTCGATGTTGTTCTCCAAGGTGCGCATCGGGGAGGGCAGCTCGATAGAGGACTCGCTGGTCTTGCCCAACGTCACGATTGGCAGGTCTGTGGTGTTGCGGCGCACGATCATCGACAAACACTGTGTGCTGCCGGACGGCATCGAAATCGGGGTTCAAGCCGATGAGGACAGGGCTCGCTTCACGGTCACTGATAAAGGGGTGATTCTGGTCACGCCGGAAATGCTGGGTCAGCAGGTGCATGCCAGGGGTTGATCTAGGACTCAGCTTTCGGGGCTGAACAATCTTGGGGGGCTCGGCAAGCAGCAGATTCGGCGCCCGAGGCCCGCCGCAGGGCATTGCAGGCATCAATTTGCGTTACGCATCAAGCTGGCGTCGCCCTTGCCGAGTTGGTGCTCCAGTCCATAGCGTATCAATGCGGCCATGCTTGGCAGCTGAAGTTTTTCCTGGATGTGGCTCTTGTGCGTGCTGACGGTTTTGATCGACAAATGAAGTGCGGCGGCGATGTCGGTCAGTCGCTGGCCAGCAACGATGCGCTGCAAGACATCGAACTCCCGATCTGAGAGCTGGGCGTGAGGCGATCCTTGCAGCGTGCCGTTGAGTTGTTGCACCACGCGCTCGGCCAGACTGGATGTGACGTAGGCACCACCAGACGCCACCTTGCGCACAGCAGCCACAAGTTCCTCGGCGGCGGTGTCCTTGGTGACATAGCCTTTGGCGCCGGACTTGAAAGCACGCATCGCGTATTGCTCTTCGGCATGCATGCTCAGAACGAGTATCAGCACGCTCGGAAACAAATCCCGGATACGGTGGACGAGTTCAAGCCCGTTCATCCCTGGCATCGACAGGTCGACAATGGCCAGATCGCAAGGCTGTTGGCGAAGGAGTTCTAGCGCTTGAAATCCGCTGCTCGCTTCGGAAATTTCCCACGAGCTTGCGCTCGCGGCGAGGATTCGCTTCAGGCCCTCACGCACCACGGCATGGTCATCGACCAAAATCAGACGCAGTCTTGCTGGCGTTGCGCGCACGGTCATGGCAGCAGGAGGGACGAGTCGGCGCTGATGGTTCGGGCTCGGCGGTGCGAGATCTGTACGGCCAAGAGCTTGCGGTAGCAGCCCATGCCTGCACAGACTGTTGCGTATGTGGCGTTTCTCACGCTGCTGTATAAATTCGATACTTTCGCCTGTGGTTCTATTGAACCGCAAGGCTTGCCTGTATTAAGGCAAGGCTGAATGCCGCATGGGAGAGAGTTCCAGCGAGAGCACGACACACAGATTTCCACCGACAGCCTTTCAACATTGAGTGCGCTTGATCGTTTCGCTTGACAAGCGCCGTATTGTGTGACGGCATGTTAGTCGACCTGTGCCGCTTGTCTTGGGTCAAATCGAAACCTTCTTGCCTGCAATCTAGGGGGTTCTCTGTGATGAAAAGTTTTGTTATAGGGGGTGATGGTTGAGAATTTTATGGAGCGCTTTGGATTGACTTTGGCAACAAATTTACATCGATCATTGAGTGGTATTCAAATAAGACAATTCTTACTGATTTGAGGAATGTAGAAATTTATTCAAGATAATTCTGAGTCAATTTTCTCGCCGTCGACTGATGTCGCTTTCGGCAGCCTTGATTGAAGATAGCCGCACAGCCAATCAAAGACAGAGGTGAACAATGGTCAATCCAGTGGTCCCGGAACTTGGAACAGTGCAATTCACCCAAGGCGCAGTTGGCTTGCGCGGCGGCGCTGGCGAACGAAGCCGACTGCTTGATTTGCTTCAATTGATGGGTGCCGGCGGGGAGGACCAGCGGACCGCTGCCGACATGCCCATGCTGATGCGCAGGCTGCGGACCGGTGATACTTTGTTTCATCAAGGCGCCAGGGCCGAAGCGATTTATTTCGTGCGTGGCGGTACGTTCAAGAGCTTTCGCATGGCTGAGGACGGCTACGAGCAGGTCCTGGGATTTGCCGGGCGGGCTGAAGTGCTGGGCTTTGATGCGATCTGCTTCGGTCAGTATCCAACTGCAGCGGTAGCCTTGGAGGAATCGAGCGTCTATGTGGTGCCCATGCGCGACATCCTGACGCCGGGTCAGCACGTGCCGGCGCTTGACCGTGTCGTGGCGATGGCGGTCAGCCGCGCCCTGTCGCAGCGCGGCGAAATTGCCGACGTGATGGCAGCGGTGGCCGCCGAGGTGCGTCTGGCACGCTTCATGGTGCAACTGTCGCGCCGCATGGAGGCGTGCAACCAGTCACCGCGCCGCTTTCGTTTGCGAATGGGTCGGCGAGACATCGCCAGCCATCTCGGCGTCGCCCATGAAACCGTCAGCCGGTCCTTTCATGCGTTGGTGAAGTGGTCCTTGCTCAGTGTCAGCAACCGCGAGGTGGAAATCCTCGACATGGACGGCCTGCTCGCGCTGTCGCGAAGCACTCGCCGTCATATCGATGAATCCGACACGGCCCATGCCCCTGCGAAAGCGTCATCAGCGCACGACCAAATTCTCAATGGCAGCGGTCCGGCCGCGAGACACCTTCCCGTGCCCGGGCCGGTAGAGGCCAGGTCGTGGGCCACAGCGCCCACGTGACGCTGTGCACTCGCTGGTAGCTTGACCTTTTCTTATCGGCACAGCGCCGGGTGGCAGCCGCAAGGTGCCTGCCGCCCGGTTAGCGACCGTGCTGCCGCTCGCTCAGCGCTGGCCGACGTGCACGTCGCCGAAAAGCGTCGTCATACCACGGGGCTGTGAGCGCCAGTATTGGTGCGGCGCTTCAACCTGAGCGCCCAGTTTGGCCGCGGCATGCCAGGGCCAGTGCGGATCGAACAGCAGGCCGCGCGCCAGCGCCACCAGATCGGCCTGGCCATCGGCGATGATCGCTTCGGCCTGCTCGGGCTCGGTGATCAGGCCGACAGCGATGGTCGGCAGGCCGGTTTCGCGTCGCATCTGGTCGGCCATCGCAACCTGGTAGCCTGGTGCCAGCGGGATTTGTTGGCGCGGCGAGACGCCGCCGCTCGAGACATCGATGAAGTCACCGCCGCGCGCCTTCAAGGCCTTGCCGAAGACCAAGCTCTGGGCCAGATCCCAGCCACCGTCGACCCAGTCGGTCGCCGAGATCCTGAAGCCCACGGGCAGCGCCGCCGGGACAGCAGCACGCACTGCGTCGAAGATCGCCAACGGGAATCGCATGCGGTTCTCCAACGAACCACCGTATTCATCGGTCCGGACATTGGACAGCGGTGACAGAAATTCGTGCAGCAAGTAGCCATGCGCGGCGTGCAACTCGATGGCGTCGATCCCGAGTCGGTGTGCGCGCTGGGCGGACGAGACAAAGGCCTGAAGAATGCGCTGCAAGCCCGATTGATCGAGCGCGTCCGGCGGCAACTCGTCGACCCCATGTGGGAGCGCCGAAGGCGCCTCGGTCTGCCAGCCGCCTTGGTCGGGCGCGATCAACTGGCCACCATCCCAAGGCGCTTGGCTGGAAGCCTTGCGGCCCGCGTGGGCCAGTTGGATCGCGATCGGCATGCGCGAATGCTGGCGCAATGTCTTGATCACCCGATCCAGCGCGGCCTCGGTGGCATCTGACCACAGCCCCAGGTCGCCAGGCGTGATGCGGCCTTGGGACTCGACCGCCGTGGCCTCGATGAACAGCAGGCCCGCGCCCGACAAGGCGAGTTGACCGAGATGGATCAGGTGCCAATCATTGGCCTGTCCGTCGGTGGCGCTGTACTGGCACATCGGTGCGATCACGATGCGGTTTCTCAGCGTCAGCTTGCCGAGCGAGAAAGGCGAAAAGAGTTGGCTCATGGGTGTCCTGGGCTAAGGCTTGGGTTGGTCAGGCCAGAGTGGCCTGGGTGGGGCGGTCTGTCGCGAGCTTGAGCACATGCAGGTAGCTGGGCTGGATCTCCATGCGGGCTGTCGTTCCCCGCTGCCGCAAGATCGCATGGGCGGCGGGCAGTTGCCAGCAAGACAGGTTCGTGAACAGGTGGTGCTCGCAGTGGTAGTTGACCCAGTAGGGGGCGAGAAAAACGCGCGCTAGCCAGTTGGCCTGCGTGGTCCGCGCCTGGCGCAGCGGGTCGGCCTGGTTCTGCCCGACCAAAGCGTGTTCGGCAATGTTGCGGATGCGAAATACCAGCGGCAGCCAGCACACCATCGGCAGCAGCCACAGCACCAGCCAGATCCACCAGCCGCCGGCAGCGCAGAAGACCGCGAAGGCCAGCAAGTTGCCGAGCAGGAATCGGCTGTCCTTGGCCAGTTCAACCCGAAAGCGCTGCAGGGCCGATTCGCCGGCGACACGGTTCTTGAGCGCTTGCGCGAGGTGACCGAAGCGCTGTTTGTAAAAGGTCTGGCCGCTCAGGTCACGCAACACCTTGCGGCCAAGCGATTCGCGACTGATTGGAAACGGCGCCGACAGCACCAGGTCCGGGTCTTCGGACTGCTGCACGAAGCGGTGGTGCTGCAGGTGGTAGGGCCGGTACTGGTGCAGACTCGCTGAGCACAGCCAGAGGCCGACCCAGTCGTTGACCCGGCGGTTGACGTGTAGCGCCGCGTGGGCTGCATCGTGCATCAGCACGAACAAGCCGAGCTGCCGCGTGCCGATGACCATCACCGCGAGCGGGATCGTCATGGGCCAGACCGCGCCCATGAGCATCGCGGCACCGATCACGCTCCAGCAATGCGCGACCAAGCACAGGCCGCGCCAGGTGGAACGTTTGCTCAGCGCACGCCATTGATCGGCGCTGAAATGGTCTTCAGCTCTGGCGCGGGGCGCTGCGGCCATGAATGCCTTGTGCTTCAGTCAGGGGTTTGGGTGGCGGCGCGTGGTCGCGTGCCGGACCTGATCTCGTCGGGCTGAACAGGACACTCGGTGTGCCCGCCGCGGGCCGATGCGCCAAGGACTGCCTCTGCCGCACGGTGGCCCAGATTTGCAGCGGTGTTTTCAGCGTCGACCATCTGAAAATTGTATGCCTTGGAAATATTTCATCGCAGCGTTGCCATCAGGCCTCGGTTTGCCGGCCGCTGGATCCGACATTGAGCGTTGTCAAGCACCGCAGCTTGCGCTTCGCAATGCTGTTTGGGCCGGGTGCTTCATTCAGTCCTTGAAGAGCTCAAGCTACTTGCTTTGCCCGTTGGAAAAAGTTCTGGAGTCCTTGATGTCAACCCTGACCAGTTTCATCGAGGCACGTCTGGCAAGCTTGCCGAGAACGATGGCATTGGAGTGGCCAGGCGGCCGGGCAGGCGCGGCGGCCGCTGAGGTGCGATTGAAGCTCAGCGCCTGGCGATCACTGGCCTGTTTGGTGCGCGGGCAGGTGGGCAGTCTGGCCGAGGCCTATGTCAATGGCGAAATGGAGATCGAAGGCACGCTGCCGGACGTGATGGCGATCGCGGGCGCTTTGGCCGGCGATCCGATCAGGCGCGGGGAGCAGTTGGCTTGGCCGCGCTGCTTGCAGCAGTGGCGCTCTTGGCTGGCACATGGCCTGCGGCGTGACGCCGAACAAGTGCGCCATCACTACGACATCTGTGACGAGTTTTTTGCGCTGTGGCTCGATCCGCGGCGCGTCTACTCCTGTGCCTACTACCCCGATCCAGCGATGAGCCTGGCCCAGGCTCAGCAGGCCAAGCTCGACCATGTCTGCCGCAAGCTTCGGCTCGCGCCCGGGCAGCGAATGCTCGATATAGGGGCGGGTTGGGGCGGTCTGTTGCTGTGGGCCGCCGAGCACTATGGCGTCAATGCGGTGGGCATCACCTTGTCGAAAAACCAGCACGCGCATGTCAAGCGCTTGATCGAAGAAAAGGGCTTGCGTGGCCGGGTCGAGATGCGCCTGCTCGATTACCGGGAATTACCCGAAAACGGCGAGTTCGACCGCATCGCATCGATCGGCATGTTCGAGCATGTCGGCAGCGCCAGACTGGCGAGCTACTTTCGCAAGCTGGCGCGCTTGCTCAAACCTGGCGGCCTGATCATGAACCATGGCATCACCGCGGGCGGACTGCGCAATGACCAGCTGGGTGCCGGCATGGGTCGATTCATCGACAAGCACATCTTTCCCGGCGGTGAACTGGTGCATGTGTCTCGGGTCACCCAGGGGCTGGCCCAAGGGGGGCTGGAATTGCTCGACGCGGAGAACCTTCGCCCGCATTACGCCCGCACCTTGTGGGACTGGTCTGACGCACTCGAGCAAAGGATTGAACAGGCGCGTGAACTCACCAGCGAAGCCACCGTGCGCGCCTATCGCCTCTACCTTGCGGGCAGCGCGATGTGCTTCGAACGTGGCTGGTTGTCGCTCTACCAGTTGCTGGCCACCCGGCCCGATGCCGGGTTTGACGACGAAGCCATGCGCGGCGCCAGCTCGGTGTACCCGTTTTGCCGCGACTACATGTACGCGGGTCGCCCCACGGCGCTTGGGGCTGAGCAAGATCCGCAGCCCCTGCGTGATGACCGGGTGCGGCTGCCCACGCTGGTGGTCTGAGAATTCGACGGTGCAGCTGCCGGCTCGGCCACAGCCCGTGTCAGCGCCCGTCTTGCACAAGCGCCCGAGCTGCAGTGAGCGTGGCCCCGGTCACTGCGACGGATCCCGCTAGCGCCGGGCCGGCATCGAACGGCTGCGGCTGCCGTTCAGCCACCAGAGATTACAGCGCCGCGTCCTTGAGCTTTTTCAGCGAGCGCATCTTGATCTTGGTCGACGCCGGCTTGGCTGCAAAGGTGCGCAATTCGCCGCTGAATGGATCCTTGCCCAGGCGCTTTTTCTTGGCCGGGACATGGTGCGCGCTGATCTTCAACAAGCCTGGCAGCGTGAACGCGCCCAGACCCTTCTTGTGCACCGATGCCAGCATCGTGGCCTCCAGCGCCGCGAGCACAGCCTTGATGGTCTTGGCGTCGACGCCGGCTTGCTCGGCCAGGTGGGTATTGAGTGCTGTCTTGGTGAAAGCAGTCTTGATCGGTTTCATCGCGGCGGCGGTCTTGGCTGCTGTGGCCTTGACCGGCGCAGCCGTTTTGGTCACCGTCTTGGTTGGCGCTTTGGCCGGTGACTTTGCGGCTGGCTTGGCCTTGACAGGCGCTTTGGCCAACACGGCGGCCGGTCTTTTGGCCGGCGCGGCCACTCGGCTGGCCTTCTTCGCGGGCGTCACGCTGGTTCTTTTGTCTGTGGTTGCCATGGGATTTCCAAGGTTGTCTTCACGAATTTACCACGGTTGCGGCAATCGTGGCAATTCTAGGGCGATGTCAGGTGTGAGTCTGCGCACGCGATCGCCACGGTGAATCAGGGCCTGCTGGATTCGCCGCGAGGGGCCGTGCATCAGCCACTGGGCGCAAGACGTTGGTCCAAGCCGGGTCTAGGCTTGCGTCACTCCGTAGCTCACCGTCTCCATGGCCCACATCGAATCGACCTTGTCCTCAGGCAGCCAGGCTTACCGCGCCAACCGTGAGCACATGCTCGCGCTGATCGACCGCGTCCGCGAGTACGAACGCCGCACGCTGGCCAAGTCGGCCGCCTCACGCGGGCGCTTCGAGAAGCGCCAACAACTGCTGCCGCGCGAGCGCTTGTCGCTGTTGCTCGATCCGGGCGCGCCGTTCCTGGAGTTGTGTTCGCTGGCGGGTCTGGGTCTCGACACGCCCGACCTGGACAAGAGCGTGCCGGGCGGTGGTGTGATCGCTGGCATCGGCTTTGTCTCGGGCCGGCGCTGCATGGTGATGGCGTCGGACTCGGGCATCGACGCCGGCGCGATGCAGCCCATGGGGCTGGACAAGGTGCTGAGGGTGCAGGAACTGGCGCTGGAGAACAAGCTGCCCTTCGTGCAACTGGTCGAGAGCGCGGGTGCCAACCTGATGGCCTATCGGGTTGAGGATTTCATTCGCGGTGGCAATTCGTTCCGCAACCTTGCGCTGATGTCGGCCGCGGGTCAGCCGGTGGTCACGGTCACGCATGGCTCTTCAACCGCTGGCGGTGCATACCAGACCGGGCTGTCGGACTACATCATCTTGGTGCGCGGTCGCTCGCGCGCCTTCCTGGCTGGTCCGCCGCTGCTGATGGCTGCCACCGGCGAGGTCGCCACCGAAGAGGAACTCGGCGGCGCCGAGATGCACACCAGCGTGTCAGGGCTGGGCGACTACCTGGCCGAGGACGACCCCGACGGCTTGCGAATCGCGCGCGAGATCATGGCCCAGATCGACTGGGACCTGAACACGCCGGTGCCGCCGGTGCGCGCTTTCAAGCCGCCGCGCTTCGACGCCGAGGAGTTGCTCGCGGTGATGCCGATGGACCACAAGCGCCCGGTCGACATGCGGCAGGTGATCGCCCGTATCGCCGACGACTCCGACTTTCTCGAATTCGGCCAGAACTACGGCTCGGCCACGGTCTGCGGTCATTTCAAGATCGAGGGCTGGCCGGTCGGCGTGATCACCAACAACGGGCCGATCGACCCCGACGGCGCGGCCAAGGCCACCCACTTCATCCAGGCCTGCTGCCAGAGCCGCACACCCATCCTTTACCTCAACAACACGACAGGCTTCATGGTCGGCAAGGCCTACGAGGAGGCC
>CALQBT020000039.1 GCA_943328885.2 Bordetella parapertussis
GGCCAACAAGACCTGGCGGCACGCGTGTTGCGCCATGTCGGCCCGGCTTTCGTTGAAGACCCGGTCAGACTGCTGCGGCTGGCCAGACTGGCGGCGCGATTTCCCGATTTCTCGGTCGCTGCGCAAACCCAGGCCTTGCTGCGCCAAATGGTCGACGATGGCGAGGTCGACGCGCTGGTGCCAGAGCGGGTCTGGCAGGAGTTGTCACGCGGCCTGATGGAGGCCAGTCCCGACCGGATGCTTGAGCTGCTGCGCGGCTGCGGCGCACTGGCCAGGCTGCTGCCCGAGGTCGACCGGCTCTGGGGTGTGCCCCAGCCGGCCCAACACCACCCGGAAGTCGACACCGGCGCGCACCTGCTGCTGGTGCTGCAGGCGGCGGCAAGATTGCAAGCGCCGCTGGCGGTTCGCTACGCCTGTCTGTGCCACGACCTGGGCAAGGGCAGCACCCGCGCGGAGGATCTGCCGCACCACATCGGCCACGAAGCGCGCAGTGCCAAGCTCGCACGCGCGGTCAGCGAACGCTGGCGCGTCCCCACCGAATGCCGTGAACTCGCCGACCTGACCGCCCGCGAACACGGCAACATCCACCGCAGCAACGCGCTCGATGCCGGGGCCACGATCCGGCTGCTCGACCGCTGCGATGCCTGGCGCAGGCCGGAGCGCTTTGCCGCGCTGCTGCTGGCCTGCGAGTGCGACGCCCGCGGCCGTCTCGGCCTGCAGGACTCGCCGTATCCGCAGCGGCCCCGCCTGAACACGGCGCTGGCCATCGCCCGCGCGGTCGACACCGAGCCCTTGGCTGCGGCGGCCGCCGCAAGCGGTCTGACCGGACCCGCGATCGGCCGGGCCCTCACGGCGGCACGCGAACAAGCCCTGCGCGACGCCGCGGCGCGCCCAGGCTGACGCAGGCCAGACTGCTAGCCCACGGGCGCGGCAAGACCGCCGTTCAACACCATTGCCCGATCAGCATCGCCAGAAAGCTCAGCAACAAGCTGGAGGCCAGCGGCACATAGAACTCGCGGCCGAGCAGCCGCAGCGTGAAGTCACCCGGCAAGCGGCCCAGGCCGATCTTCATCAGCCAGCGGCGCAGCCGGCCGAACAGGATCAACACCAGAAAGAACACGATCAGCCAGCGCATGGTCGGGGCTCGATCGGCTTCACAACCGGTGGCTGCGGTCGCCCTGGGCAAAGCCCAGCGGATCGATGTCCAGTCCGCGTGCGAAGGCAATCACCTTGAACAACTCGCCCATCTCGTGCTCGTTGAACAGCTTTTGCGCCATCGCCCGCTCGGCCAGGCTGGCCTGTTCGAGCATCGCCAGCAGCCCGCAGTTGAACAAGAAGCGGGCCTGCGAGGTGTAGCCGATCACCTCCAGCCCAGCGTCCTGGGCCGCCAGCGCGACGCCACTGAAGTTGACATGCGCGGTGATGTCCTTGGCACCCAGGTCGACCAGAGGATCGGCGTCGGCGCGGTGCGCCCGGTGGCACATCAGCGTGCCGCCATGGCGCTGCGGCAGGTAGTACTCGGTCTCAGGGAAACCGTAGTCGATGAAGATCGCCATGCCGCGCCGCAACATCGCTGCCAGCGTCGCGATGAAAGCCTCGGCCTGGGGGTGGATCTCGGTCACGGTTCCAGGCACGAAAGCGGCGTCCAGCGGCGGCCGCAGGTCCGTCGGTCGGTCCTGCCAGACCAAAGCAGGCCCCGCCATCGCGACGCCGCGCTCGAACCACTGCCCGCCGTCGAAGTGCAGCAGTTGCACCGGTATCGCGTCGAGCAACTCGTTGCCCAACACCACGCCGTCGAACTGCCCCGGCAGCGCGCTGAGCCAGCGCACCCGGTCACCGAACCTGGCCAGTCTGGCTTGCTGGCGTTCGCGCAGCGCACCCGACAGGTCGACGATGGCGTAGTCGGTGACCGCGGGCCCCAGCGCATCGAGCAAGCCGGCCGCCAGCGCCCCCGAGCCGGCACCAAACTCGATCACCTGAGCGCTGCCGCTGGCCGCCAGACCCTGCGCCACCTGCACCGCCAAGGCCCGGGCAAACAGCGGCGACAACTCGGGCGCGGTGATGAAATCGCTGCCCGACGCCGGCATCGCGCCGAACTTGCGACCGGGGCTGGCGTAATAGCCCAGGCCAGGCTGGTAGAGCACCAAGGCCATGAAGCGGTCGAACGGCAGCCAGCCGCCTTGCTGGGACATCGCCTGCCGCAGCACCGCGGCCAGGGCGCTGGCTACACGGTCGGGCTGGGCCTGATCGTGGGCTGTCAGGTCTGGATTGCTGGCCATTGCGCATTGTAGAAAGCATGTCGACCCCCTCCTCCTCCCCCTCCTCCGAGCCCCTGCGGCGGCCTGCAGCGCTGGTCACCGGCGCAGCACGACGCATCGGCCGAGAGATCGCCCTCGACCTGGCACGCCATGGCTGGGACCTGGTGCTGCATTGCCGCGGCAGCGAGCCAGGCCGCCAGGCGGCCGACGCCACCGCGGTCGACGCCAGCGCGCTGGGTGCGACGGTCTTTGTGCTGGCCGCCGAGCTCAGCGACGAGGCCGCCTGCGAGGCGCTGGTGCCAGCTGCAGTGGCCGCGCTGGGCCGACTCGATGCGGTGGTCAACAACGCCTCGCTGTTCGAGTACGACAGCGTCTCGAGCTTCAGCAGCCAAGCGATGGACAGCCACTGGCGCAGCAACACCGCGCCGGCGGTGTTGCTGTCGCGCGCACTGCATGCCCATCTGCTGTCGCGCGCTGGCAATGCCGCCGGCTGCGTCGTCAACCTGCTGGACCAAAAACTGGTCAACCCGAACCCTGACTATTTCTCCTACACCTTGTCCAAGGCCGCGCTGGCCGAGGCCACCGTGATGCTGGCGCAGGCGCTGGCGCCGCGGCTGCGGGTCTGCGGCGTCTCGCCCGGTGTCACCTTGCTGTCGGGGACCATGGACGACGCCGAGTTCAAGGCCGCGCACCGGCTGACGCCGCTGCAGCGATCGTCGACACCCGAGGACATCGCCCATGCAGTGCGCTTTCTGCTCGAATCACCCGCCATCACCGGCCACACGCTGGTCGTCGACGGTGGCCAGCACCTGCTGGGCCAGCCGCGCGACGTGCTGTTCCTGGCGCAAAACATGATGGCCACGAACGGCCCCGAGGACTCCTGAGATGCAAAGCCTGCTCACCAACCCCAGCTTGATGAACTGTCGGCGCCTGTTCCTGCGCGACTACGAGGTCTGGATCAACATCGGGGTGCACGAGTTCGAGAAAAAAGGCGAACAACGGGTCAAGATCAATGTCGACCTCTACGTGCCGCTGGCGCGCTCGACCCCGACCCGCGATCAACTCGAAGAAGTGCTGGACTACGACTTCATGCGTCGCAGCATCACCGAGCGCGTCTCGCGCGGCCACATCCACCTGCAGGAGACCTTGGCCGACGATGTGCTGCAGCTGATGCTGGCCCACCCCAGCGTGCGGGCCGCCAGAGTGGCGACCGAGAAACCCGATGTCTACCCCGACTGCGACGCGGTGGGCTGCGAGGTCTTCGGCATGAAGGAGTCCGTGTGAACCAGGTCGCTGCGATCGGGCTGCCGACGGGTGACGAGACCCGAGCCCGAAAAAAGGCCTTCGAGATGAACAAGCTCAGCAAGCGCCTGCACCGCCAGGTTGGCCAAGCCAGCGTCGACTTCAACATGATCGAGGACGGCGACCGCGTGATGGTCTGTGTCTCGGGCGGCAAGGACAGCTATGCTTTGCTCGACATCCTGCTCAGCCTGCAGCAGCGCGCGCCGGTGAAGTTCGAGCTGATCGCCGTCAACCTCGACCAGAAGCAGCCCGGTTTCCCGGCCGATGTGCTGCCCGATTACCTGCGCACTCGCGGCGTGGCTTTCCACATCGAGAACCAGGACACCTACAGCATCGTCACCAAGCTGGTGCCCGAGGGCAAGACGATGTGCAGCCTGTGCTCGCGGCTTCGCCGCGGCATCTTGTACCGAGTCGCGGGCGAACTCGGCGCGACCAAGATCGCGCTCGGCCACCACCGCGACGACATGGTGGTGACGATGCTGATGAACATGTTCTTCGGCAGCCGGCTCAAGGGCATGCCGCCCAAGCTGGTCAGCGACGACGGCCGCCACACCGTGATCCGGCCGCTGGCCTATGTCGCCGAGGCCGACCTGGTCAGCTGGGCCGAGCACCGGCAGTTCCCGATCATCCCTTGCACGCTGTGCGGCAGCCAGGACAACTTGCAGCGGGTGCAAATCAAGAAGATGATCAACGACTGGGAACGCCAGTACCCAGGCCGGGTCGAAAACATGGCCAGCGCGATGGGCAACATCACGCTGTCGCATCTGATGGACCGCAAGCTGTTCCCGTTCACGACACTGGCCCCCAGCGGTCGCGCCGATCCGGCCGGAGACAAGGCTTTCGACGATGACGAGGACTGCGGCTCGCCAACATCGGCAGCACAGCCCATCCAGTGGCAGCGCTGAAAAATTGGGTGAATCCGATCGGTTGATCGGTTTGCCAGCCTCATTCTGAGAGGAGCACGAGATGGACAGACGCCAAGTCCTCAGGCTGATCGGCGGCTGTGCCACCGCGGCCGTGCTGGGCGCTTGCGCCACACTCAACCAACTGTCGGTCGAGCTGTCGACCTTCGGCGAATGGCCGGCTGCGCGCCAAGGTGGCAGCTATGCCTTCGAGCGCCTGCCGTCGCAACAAGCCCAGGCTGACACGGCCCAGTTGCTGGAAGACGCCGCACGCCCGGCGCTGGCGCGCGCCGGGTTCACCCCGGCAGCCACTGGCACCGAGCCCGAGTTGCTGGTGCAACTGGGCGCCCGCATCAGCCGGACCGATCGATCGCCCTGGGACGACCCGCTGTGGTGGGGCGGCTACGGACCCAGGCACCGCGGCGCCTGGCACGGCTGGGGCGGCAGTTGGCGAGTGCCGTCGCCGCGCTACGAGCGCGAGGTCGCGCTGCTGATCCGCGACCGGGCCAGCGGCACACCCTTGTTCGAGGCGCGCGCCAGCAGTGAGAGCTTCCAGGGCCAGACCACGACCTTGCTGCAGCCGCTGTTCTCGGCCACGCTGCTCGACTTTCCTCGCCGCGGGGTCAGCCCGCGCCGGGTGACGGTGCCGCTGGCACCGCCGTGACAAGGCCGGCCTGGGCGCCCGCGCGGGTCAATGGCTGCGAGGCTTGCCCGCCGGCTTGGGCAAGGCTGGATCTGACGGCTCCTCGCGCAGGACGGCACCGGCCGATCGGGTCGGATCGAGCAGCGGTGGTACCGGCTCGAGCCGGTTCTCGCGCATGTACTCGTTCATCTCGCGCCAGCCGGCGTAGACCGCAGCCTTGTCGGCCCGCTTGTTGAGGCTGTAGCAATCCTCGATCGCGCGGCCGGCATGGCGGCATGCGCCGCCTACGGCCTTGCCGTCGGCCTCCTTGCGCGCTGTCACGCTGGACGCCGATTCGATGCCGAGTTGGTCGCAGGACGCCAGCAAAGCGCACAGCAGCACGAGGATCGACGAAGGGCGCATAACGCGCATATCGGCGCTGGCAAGAGCAGACTTGAGCCGATGCGGCACGCCGACCTCGCGCGCCGCGCGCCATCGCCATCAGCCTGGCCACCCATCCAAGCGGCCGATCAACATGAACAGGGCCGTGATAGTGGCCCTCAGGATGGCCGTCTTCATCGGGTTAAAAGGGCATTGCACTCCCTGATACCCGACTCGAGCCAAGCCACAGATGCGGGCGCGACGGGTTCAAGCGCCGCCACGGGACATCAGGTCGACCCGAGCCAGCGCCCTCGCAAGTCAGGCTTGGCCTGCAACAAGGCCGCCGCATCGATTCGCCGGCCCCCGGGGCGCTGCAGCAGCAGCAGATCGAGCCCACCTTCGCCGCAGGCCACGGTGAGCTCGCCGCCTTGCGCGACCAACACTTGGCCAGGATCGCCGTGCAGTTCAGGCCGCAGCCGGGCCCGCCAGAGCTTGATCTGCTCGCCGTCGAGCGAAAAGCTCGCGCCGGGAAAGGGGTCGAAGGCGCGCAGCCTGCGCTCGATCAGCGCTGCCGGGGTGGACCAGTCGATCGCCGCCTCGGCCTTGCCGATCTTGTGGGCGTAGCTCACACCCTCGAGCGGCTGCGGCGTGCGTGTCAAGCCATGCCCGGCCAAGGCAAGGACTGCCAGGCGGGCGCCAAGCGCAGCCAGCCGGTCCTGCAAGCTGGCCGTGCTGTCATGGTCCAGGATGGGCGCTGGTTCGCACAACAACATGTCGCCAGTGTCAAGCCCGGCATCCATCTGCATCAGCGTGATGCCGGTCACGGCGTCGCCGGCCTCGATCGCGCGGTGGATAGGCGCAGCGCCACGCCAGCGCGGCAGCAAGGAGGCATGGATGTTGAGGCAGCCGCGCGGCGGCAGGTCCAGCACCCATTGCGGCAGGATCAGGCCGTAGGCAGCGACCACCATCACCTCGGCCTGCGCGGCGTCCAGCGCAGCCCGGGCAGCGCGTGCGTCCTCGGGGTACTTGCCGTCAAGCCGCAGGCTGCGCGGCTGGGCCACGGCCAAGCCATGGCGCAGCGCCAGCGCCTTGACCGGCGAGGGCTGCAACTTCAGGCCACGACCCGCCGGCCGGTCAGGCTGGGTCAGCACCAGCGGCACGCGGTGACCGGCGGCCAACAAGGCTTGCAGCGCGACGGCGGCGAATTCGGGCGTTCCCGCGAAGACGAGGTCCATCGTTGGCTCAGCTGCGCTGCCTTCCCGACTCGTCGCGCGTCTTCTTGAGCATCTTGGTCTTGATGCGCTCGCGCTTGAGCGGGCTAAGGTACTCGACAAACACCTTGCCCAGCAAATGGTCGATCTCGTGCTGCACGCAGGTGGCCGCCAGTCCTTCGGCCTCGAATTCGAAGGGCTGACCATCACGCCCCAACGCCCGCACCGTGACGCGGGCATGGCGCTCGACCTCGTCGTAGATCGTTGGCACGGACAAGCAACCCTCGTCACTGCGCCGCATCTCGGCGCTGCGAGCGATGATCTCGGGGTTGATCAGCACCCAAGGCTGGTCATGGTCATCGGAGGTGTCCATCACGACCAGCCGCAAGTGCACATCGACCTGGGTCGCCGCCAGACCCACACCCTCGGCCTCGTACATCGTGGTCAACATGTCGTCGGCCAGTTGGCGGATGCGGTCATCAACTTGCGTCACGGGCCGGGCCACATGGTGCAGTCTAGGGTCGGGGTAGCGAAGAATGGTCAGCAAGGCCATGAGATGTCAAGAAATGCAGGCCCACTGCAGGGCATGGGGCGTAAAGATCTGGGTGTTTGCCACGCTGGCGCGGATTGATGGCCTGGCGCGGCCCGCCAGCGCCATCGCCATCCGTTGCGATCGCAAGGGTTTGCCGGCAAAATCAAAATCGCACCGAACTCAGTTTCCAAACTGGCTTTGCTGCGGCAGCCACCCACCAGACCACGAAGTCCGGATTGTGGCACCGACCCCAGGGAGAACGCCGACATGACACCCAGCCCATCAGGCCATGCCCGGCCTCAGCCCGGTTCGCGAGCCGGCCGCGCCGGGCGCGTCTTTCGGGATTTTTGTTCGGCCAGCCTGATCCTGCTGCTGGGGGTCGACCCGGCACAGGCCATCGAGCCGGTGAGCCCGGCGCAACGCGCCACAGCGCAAGCCCAAGCCGGCGTGCCGCTGTCAGCCTTGGCAGCCGACGCGCCACTGTCCCACCAGGTTGCGCCTGGCGACACGCTGTGGGCGATCGCTGGCCTGTTCCTCAAGAGCCCCTGGCGCTGGCCTGAGTTGTGGGGCATGAACCTGGCGGAGATCGCCAACCCGCACCTGATCCATCCGGGCCAGGTGCTGGTGCTGGTCAAGACCGCCGACAGCGCGCAGTTGCGCCTGGCACAAGCCGTGACACCAGATGACCCGGCAAAACTGACCCTCATCCCTGGCGTAAAACTATCTCCAAAAATACGCATACATACAACTGGCAGCAGTGCGATCGCCGCCGTCCCGCTGCAGCTGATCACGCCCTTCCTGCAGGAGGTGGTGGTGCTGGATCAGCACACGTTGGCGGCGGCACCGCGCATCGTCGCAACCCAGGAAGGTCGAGTGATGATCTCGCGCGGCGAAACCGCATACGCGCGCGGTGATTTGGGCCTGGATCGCAGTTTTGCGCTGTTGCGACCCGGCAAGACCTTGCGCGATCCGAGCAGTGGCGAGTTGCTCGGACAAGAGGCCGGCATCGTCGGCACCGCCGAACTGGTGCAGGCCGAGGCCAGCGCTGCGGGTCTGCCGATACCGGCGACGCTCAGAATGACCAGCGCCCGCCAGGAGGCCGGTGTTGGGGACCGGCTGGCACGGCTGATGCCGCGAGACTTCAGCGCCTATGTACCGCACCAGCCGACGGTCGAGATCACCGGTCAGGTGGTGTCGATTTACGGCGAGGCCCTCAGCGGCGGGCAGAACCAGGTCGTTTCGCTGAGCCGCGGCGCGCGAGATGGCATCGAGCGAGGCCATGTGCTGGCGCTGTGGCGCGGCGGGGCGCAGGCCATGGACCGAACCGACGGGCGCGCGCAGGCGATGCAGTTGCCCGATGAGCCCAGCGGCCTGCTGTTCGTCTTCAGGGTCTTCGAACGGGTGTCGTATGCATTGATCCTGTCGGCACTCGACCCGGTTCGGCCCGGCGATCGATTCACCCAGCCCAGCGTCTCGCCTTGAGCCTGCCCGCAAACGCAACAGCCGACCCGCCGATGCCCGCCACAGCCCCGTTGGACGACGTCGAACTCGGCGCCTGGCTGCACCTGCTGCACAGCGTTGGCCGCGGTGCGGCACGCCGGCTGCTGCTGCGCTTCGGTGGGCCGCACGCGGTGTTGACAGCCAGCGCATCAGATCGCGCTGCCGAAGTCGATGCCAAAGTCGCCGCGGCGCTGGGTTCAGCGCCGCCAGGCCATGCCGAACGCTTGGCAGCCACCCTGGCCTGGCGCGACGCAGCCGCGGCACGCCGGGTGATGGTGCTGGGCGACGCCGATTACCCGCCACTGCTGTTGAACAGCGCCGACCCGCCGCTGCTGCTCTACCTGCAGGGCCGAGCTGATTTGCTGGGCGCGCCCTCATTGGCCATCGTCGGCAGCCGTCAGCCCACAGCCCAGGGACTGGACAACGCCCGCGGCTTTGCTCGCGCGCTGGGCCAGCAAGGCTGGACCATCGTCTCAGGCATGGCCGCCGGCATCGACGCTGCGGCTCACGAAGGCGCGCTGAGCAGTCAGGCCAGCACCGTGGCCGTGGTTGGCACCGGCATAGACCGAGTCTTTCCGCTGTCGAACCGGGCGCTGGCCAAGCGCATCGCCGAACGCGGCTTGCTTGTCAGCGAGTTGGCGCTAGGCACGCCCCCGCTGGCGGCGAACTTCCCCCAGCGCAACCGCTTGATCGCTGGCCTGAGCCGCGGCACGCTGGTGGTGGAAGCCGCGCTGCGGTCGGGCTCCTTGATCACGGCCAGGCTGGCGGCGGAAGCCGGCCGCGAGGTCATGGCCATCCCGGGATCGGTGCTGGCGGCGCAGTCGCAAGGTTGCCACGCGCTGATCCGCCAGGGTGCGGTGCTGGTGGAGTCGCCCGCACAGGTGCTGGAGGAGTTGAACGGCCTGTCCGCGCTGGCCGAGGCCGCCCCGGCACCGGCCAGCCGCCAAGCCCTGGCGCCTGAGGACGCGGTGCTGCGCGCGCTCGGCCACGATCCTCAGTCCCTGGACGGTTTGATCGATCGCTGCGGTTGGCCAGCGCCTGCGCTGAGCGCATACCTGCTCCAACTCGAACTCGACGGCCGGGTCGCACGTCTGCCGGGGGGCTTGTTCCAGCGCAGGCAAAGCGCCTGAGCCGTCGACCGCCGGACAAACTGTTACTGCCGGGCGCAAAGACGCCGCCAGGGCATGCCGCTGCGGATCGAATGCCTGCGGTATAGTGTTTTCATGTTCGAGGTTCTGGTCTATCTGTACGAAACATATTGGCGCCCCGACGCCTGTCCCGAGCACGGACAGCTCGCGCGCAAGCTGTCTGCCGTCGGTTTCGAGAACGATGAGATCGCCGAGGCGCTGAACTGGCTTGACGGCCTGGCCGACACCGCTCAAGCCCATGCGGGCGAGCAGTCGAGTGACAGTCTGCGGGTCTATTCACCAGCAGAGATCGACCGCCTGGGCGAGGACTCAATCGGCTTCGTGGCCTTTCTGGAATCAGCCGGCGTGCTGCCGCCGGCGATGCGCGAGATGGTGATTGACCGAGCCAGCGCCGTGGGCGACAGCCCGCTAGCACTCGAAGACCTCAAGGTCATCGTGCTGATGGTGTTCTGGAGCCTGGGCGAGGAGCCCGATGCGCTGATCCTCGACGAACTCTTCGTCGCTCCTGAGGAACGCCTGATCCACTGACGAGGCCAACCAGGCTGGCGCGATCAAGTGCAAGCGCCCGGAGTTCGTTCAACCTTTTTAATACCTGGGCCCTCGCCCAGGGCTGCGTCAACCGCGGCGGCGGCCGCTTCGGGCTACACCACGGCGCCAGCATTGGGGTCGTTGGGGTCTTGCTCCTTGCCACCGGACTTGACCAGGTCTTCGCGCTTGACCCCCAGCCACATCGCGATCGCCGCTGCGACGAACACCGAGGAATAGATGCCGAACAAGATGCCGATGGTCAGCGCCACTGCGAAATAGTGCAGCGTCGGGCCACCGAACAGCAGCATCGACAGCACCATCAACTGGGTGCTGCCGTGGGTGATGATGGTGCGGCTCATCGTGCTGGTGATCGCGTGGTCGATCACCTGCGGTGTCGTGAGCTTGCGGTACCTGCGGAAGGCCTCGCGAATCCGGTCGAAGATCACCACCGATTCGTTCACAGAGTAGCCCAGCACCGCCAACACCGCCGCCAGCACCGCCAGCGAGAACTCCCACTGGAAGAAGGCGAAGAACCCGAGGATGATGATCACGTCGTGCATGTTCGCAACGATCGCGGCGATCGAGAACTTCCACTCGAAGCGCATCGCCAAGTAGGCCATGATGCCGATGATCACAAAAGCCAGCGCCTTGGCGCCATCGCTGGCGAGTTCATCGCCCACCGCCGGACCGACGAACTCGGTACGGGACAGTTTGATCGGCTCAACGCCACCCGCGGTGGTACACGACGGCCGGCTGACCTGCTCACCCTGTGGCGTGGTGTAGGACTTGGTGGCCAC
>CALQBT020000040.1 GCA_943328885.2 Bordetella parapertussis
ACGGTGATCTGCACATGGTCGATGTGGTCGCGGTTCCACAGCGGCTCGAAGATGCTGTTGGCAAAGCGCATCAGCATGATGTTCTGCACTGTTTCCTTGCCCAGGAAATGGTCCATGCGGTAGATCTGAGGCTCGGCCAAGCTGCGGCGCAGCTGGGTGTTGAGAGCGCGCGCCGAGGCCATGTCGTGACCGAAAGGCTTCTCGACCACCACCCGGCGCCAACGGCCTGGTGCTTCGGTGACGAGCCCGGCAGCGCCGAGCTGGTCGACGATGCCGCCGAAAAACCGCGCCGCGACCGCCAGGTAGAACAACACGCTGTCGCCGTTGTGCTGGGCTGCACTGACCTCGCCGAGCTTGTCGCCCAACCGGGCGTAAGCCAGCGGGTCGGCGAAATCACCCGGCAGGTAGCTGATGCGCTGGAGCAACTCGTTCCAATGCACCTCGTCGAGCACCTGTGAGTAATGCTTGTCGGCGGCAAAAGCGCGCACCGCGGCGTCGAGGTGCTGGCGGAATGCGCCATCTGTCATCTCGAGCCGGTCGACCCCGACGAGCGCGAACTTCTCCGGCAGCAGACCAGTGCGCGCCAGGTTGTAAAGCGCCGGGATCAGCAAGCGCTTGGTCAGGTCGCCAGCCGCGCCAAAGATGACCACAGTGCAAGCGGGCGCCTGCTGGCCGTGCGGGATTGCTTCGTGATCGACATCATCGGCTTTGGCCACGGATCATCCTTTCTTGGGTTCTTGGTGGCCACCGAACTGCTTGCGCATCGCCGACAGCAGCTTCTCTGCAAAAGTGTGGTCCTGGCGCGAGCGAAAGCGTGCGTAGAGCGCGGCCGACAGCACGTCGGTCGGCACCGCTTCCTCGATCGCCGCCATGATGGTCCAGCGACCCTCGCCCGAGTCCTCGACATGGCCCGAATAGCCCTTGAGCTGCGGGTCTTCGGCCAGCGCGGTGGCGCTCAAGTCGAGCAACCAGGACGAAACCACGCTGCCACGCCGCCACAGCTCGGTGATGTCGGCCAGGTCGAGGTCGTAACGACGCTCAGCGGGAATCGCTTCCTGGGCCACCCCCTTGAGGATGTCCAGGCCTTCGGCATAGGCCTGCATCAGGCCGTATTCGATGCCGTTGTGCACCATTTTGACGAAATGCCCCGACCCGGCCGGGCCGGTGTACAGGTAACCCTCCTCGGCCGTCGATTGGCGCTGGGCCCGGCCCGGCGTACGGTCGATCTCGCCGATGCCGGGCGCCAGGGTCTTGAAGATCGGATCCAGGCGCTGGACCGAGTCGCGGTCGCCACCGATCATCAGGCAGTAGCCGCGCTCCAGTCCCCAGACGCCGCCGCTGGTGCCGACGTCGATGTAGCGGATGTCCTTGGCCGCCAACGCCTGGGCGCGCCGCACGTCGTCCTTGTAGTTGGAGTTGCCGCCATCGATGATGACGTCGCCCGGCGACAGCAGATCGCCCAGGGCTTGGACCGCCGCCTCGGTGATCGGACCCGAAGGCAGCATCACCCAGACCGCACGCGGCGCACTGAGCTGGCGCACCAGGTCGGCCAGGTCCAGGCTGGTGACCGCCCCTTCGCCACCGAGCGCGAGCACCGCAGCCGGGTTGTTGTCATAGACCGCGCAGGCATGACCGTCACGCATCAAGCGTCTGACGATGTTGCCGCCCATTCGTCCCAATCCGATCATGCCTAGCTGCATTGCGCTTCCTTTTGAGTAGGGGGGAATTTCTGAGCGCACTTTACACAGAATGCTGCTTTTTGGAATAGCCCATATCCAGCAACTTGCCGCACGCTGGCAGGTCCGGGTCTGGCGGAACTAGCACCAGCCCCCAGCGTCGAGCGCGGTCTCAGTTCAACGAGCAACGGCCTTGGCGCCGGATCAGTCAAGTCAAATCGGACGGCCAGTGGTCCTCGCCGCACTTATCGAAGAGCTGCCAGCACAGCCTAGCAACCATTTCCGAAAAGACCGTTAACCACGAAATTTGAGAAAACTGTTGTAATTTGTCAAAAAATGTCACTTAATGTCAAATTAATTCACATCGGAGCGACGCCTAGGCTGATCGGTCCGACATGAGCACATCCCGACAAGCAAATCTACTGACAGCACCCGGCATCGGCGGCGACATCTGGGGTGGCTTTGCCGCGATGCTGGTCGCACTGCCATCGGCGATTGCTTTTGGTGTCACGATCTTTTCGCCACTCGGCGCCGAGTTCGGGGCCAAAGGTGCGCTCGCTGGCATGCTCGGCGCCACGGCGCTCGGCCTGATTGCCGCAATCTTCGGCGGCACCCAGCGACTGATTTCCGCACCCTGTGCACCAGCCGCCGCAGTGCTGTCCGCGTTGACGATCCAGTTGAGCCAGCAAGGTCTTCCGGCCAGCGCGATCGTGCTGACCCTGTTTCTAGTGGCGCTGGCCAGCAGCGCGGCGCAGATCCTGTTCGGCGTGCTGCGCATCGGCCAGCTGATCAAGTACATGCCGTTTCCGGTCGTCAGCGGCTACCTCAGCGGTGTCGGCCTCATCATCATCCTGAGCCAGTTGCCCAAATGGCTGTCACTGCCCAAGGGCACGAGTTGGTGGCAGGGGCTGATGCAGCCCTCGCTGTGGCAGTTGCCAGGCTTGCTGATCGGCGGCGCGACGGCTGGCGCGATGCTACTGGCCCCCCGGATTTCGCAGCGCATCCCCGCCGTGATCCAGGGCTTGATCGCCGGCATCGCGATGTACTGGCTGCTCGCGCTGTCGAACTGGCCCGAGTTGAGGTCGCTGGCGCACAACGATCTGGTGATCGGACAACTCTCGACACAAGCCGGCGGCTTCCTGGCGACGCTGAGCGGTCCCTGGTCCAGTCTTTCATCGGTGGCGCTACCGCGCTGGGACCTGGTCCTGGTCCCGGCGCTGACGCTGTCGGTGCTGCTGTCGATCGACACCCTCAAGACCTGTCTCGTGCTCGATGCGCTGACCGGAACCCGTCACAACGCCAACCGTGAGCTGGTCGGTCAGGGTCTGGGCAATCTGGTGTCGACACTGATCGGCGGTGCGCCGGGGGCCGGGACGATGGGCGCAACCCTGGTGAACAAGGCCAGCGGGGGAACGACTGCATGGTCGGGGATTTTCCAGGGTTTATGGTCGTTGCTGGCCGTGCTGTTGCTCACGCCGCTGATCGCCTGGGTGCCGGTGCCCGCACTGGCGGCGCTGCTGATCGTCATCGGCATCAGGATGATCGACTGGAAGTCGCTGCAGATGGTCCGTTCGCGCGACACCATTCTCGACTTCCTGGTCATCGCCGTGGTCGTGCTCGTGGCCAACACGGTCAGCCTGATCGCCGCCTCCGGCCTGGGCGTTGCCTTGGCGGCCTTGATGTACATCAGCGAGCAAATTCACACCTCGACCGTGCGCAGAAAGAGTTTCGGCAGCGCCTTGTTTTCCAAGCGCATTCGCAGCACGGTCGAGCGCCAGATCCTCGAGCGCGAGGGTGCCAAGTCGGTCGTGTTCGAATTGCAGGGGAGCCTGTTCTTCGGCACCACCGACCAGCTCTACAGCGCCATCGAGGCGGAGCTTCAAGGCGCACGCTACGTCATGCTCGACTTCTTCAGGGTGCAGTCGCTGGACTTGACCGCAGGCCACATGATCGAGCGCATCCGCAACATGCTGTCGACGCGACAGGCCACGCTGGTGCTGAGCCGACTGCCTGAACGCTTGCCCAATGGGCGCGATTTGCGCAGCTACGTCGAGCACATCGGACTGCTGTCGGATGGTCTCACGAAGGTCTTCGACGAGTTCAACGACGCGCTCGAATGGCTCGAAGACGAGATCCTGAAAGAGGCCGGCGTCGATATCGAGTCGCCGCACGCCCTGCAGCTTGCGGAATTCGAAATCTTCAAGCATCTCAGCGCAGCCGAGATGCGCTCGCTGCAAGCCATCGCGCACACGCGCAATGCCGCTGCTGGCGAATTGGTTCTGCGGGCCGGTACTGCTGGCCAGGAATTGCTGCTGATCGCGCAGGGCGAGTTGAAGGTCAGCCTGTCGCTGCGCGGTGGCAAAAGCATTCATCTCGCAACGCTTGGGCGCGGACAGTTTCTGGGTGAAATGTCCTTCCTCGATGGGTGGCCCTACTCGGCCGATGTTCACGCGCTCGCCGACACGGCGCTGATCTGCATCGGCCGTCAGGCGCTCGACGCCATCGTTGCCAACGATGAGAGAACCCGCGCCAGCATCTTCAAGACCATTGCCATGGCCATCGCCGCACGGCTGCGCCACACCAATGCCGAACTGCGAGAGATACGCGAGGCATGAGCCGCCGTCGCTGTGCATCGGTACCCGGGCAAACAGCCGGCGGCATGGGGCGCCGGTGCGGCAGCGCCGGATTTGATGCGCAGACGACCCCGTCGGCGCAGCACTGATGCAGCACATTGAATCATCAAGAGGGGTATTGCCATGCAATTGATTGCCGGTAGATTTTCATTGTTGACCTATACGACCCTGCTGGGTCTATTATTTCTGTATCTCGCAGTCGGAAATATTTACTGGTCGCCACTGTTTTTGATTTTTTCGGCCTGCTCCCTGCTCGGCTTCAGAGACTTGCTTCAAAAAAAGCATGCGGTGCTCGGAAACTACCCTTTGCTGGGTCGTTTCAGGTACTTTTTTGAAACCATTCGACCAGAGCTCAGACAATACTTCTGGGAATCCGATTCAGACAAGGTGCCTTATTCCAGAAATCAACGCGCCATCGTTTATCAACGCGCCAAGAGTGTGATGGCAGCGCGCCCGTTCGGCTCCATGCAGGACATGTATGTAGAGGATTTCAACTGGTTGAACCACTCGATGCAACCGACCCATATCGAGAACCAGAACTTCAGGATCCAGGTCGGAACCGGGCCCAAGCGCTACGACATGTCGCTGCTCAACATCTCGGGCACCTCGTTTGGCGCGATGTCGCCCCCCGGGATTCAGGCGCTCAGCGCCGGCGCCAAGATCGGCGGCTTTGCCCACAACACCGGCGAGGGTTCGCTGTCGCCCCACCACGAGGCGGGCGGCGGCGACACCATTTGGCAGATCGCCACGGGCTATTTCGGCTGCCGCACGGCGGACGGGAAATTCGACCGGGAAAAATTCAAAGCCAAAGCGGCCCTGGACCAGGTCAAGATGATCGAGATCAAGCTCAGCCAAGGCGCCAAGCCTGGACACGGCGGCATTCTGCTGGCCCCCAAAGTGACGCCTGAAATCGCCCGGACGCGCGGCGTCGAGGCCTACAAAGACTGCATCTCGCCGAGCCGCCATTCCGAGTTCTCGACGCCCAACGGCTTGCTCGCCTTCGCCCAGGAGCTGCGCGATCTGTCAGGCGGCAAGCCCGTTGGCATCAAGCTGTGTGTGGGTCATCCCTGGGAGTTCATCGCGATCGTCAAAGCCATGGTCGAGACCGGCAGTCATCTCGATTTCGTCACCGTGGACGGTGCCGAAGGCGGCACCGGGGCTGCGCCCGCTGAATTCACCGATCACCTGGGCAGCCCGCTGCGCGACGCCCTTGTCTTTGTCGACAACACCTTGCGCGGTGCGGGCATCCGAGACCGCGTGAAAGTCGGCGCCTCCGGCAAGATCATCAGCGCCTACGACATCATCCACCATGTCACCCTTGGTGCCGACTGGTGCAACATGGCGCGGCCCTTCATGTTCGCGCTCGGCTGCATCCAGGCGCGCAACTGCGCGTCGGGCCACTGCCCGACCGGGCTTGCCACGATGGATCCCCAACGCTACCGCGTGGTGGACGTGGCAGACCGGGCGCAACGGGTGGCCAATTTTCACAAGAACACCTTGATCGCAGTCGCTGAAATGCTCGAGTCCGCCGGCTTGCAGCACCCTGACGAGCTCACGCGCCATCACATCGAGCGCCGCCTGTCGGGCAGTCGGGTCGAACACGAAGCCGACATCTACCCGGAGGTCGAAACCAATGCGTTGAATCAAGGTGGAAAGATAGAAGACAAGCGGCTCATCAAGTACTGGAGCCGTGTCAGCGGAACGAGCTTTCAGTTGCAGGCGCATTGATGATTTGTCGACCATCCTCCTCAACTTTGGCTCGATAAGATGAATATCTCAAAAAGATCCATCAAGGGATCCGATCTCTTTGTCGAGGCGCTCGTCAACGAGGGCGTTGAATACATCTTCGCGGTCCCCGGCGAGGAAAACCTTGACATGCTGGAGTCCATCCGCGGCTCCAAGATCAAACTCATCGTGACCCGCCATGAGCAGAGCGCGGCTTTCATGGCTGCGACCTATTGCCGCCTGACCGGGCGTGCCGGTGTCTGCATCAATCCACCGAACTTCAGCGAGGTGAAAAACCTGCGCGAGTTTGACCGCGTTGAGGCGCTGCAACTGGCCAATTGGGCGATTTGACGCCTGCTATCTTGCCGGCCGATGTGCGCGCGGGGCTAGCTCAGCTCAGTCTTGACGTAGTGCAACAGTTGCACTATCCTGCATCAATGCCGGTCATGCACAAGTTTTCGGCATCGCGCGTGGTGGTGACCACTTGCTTGCCCACGTCCACGTTCAGTTGCGGGATGGGCGCGAGTGCACGGTCGAGCTGGACAGCTTGACTATCGTTGGCCGAATCGCTGCACGCGAGATCCGAGAGGAGTTGCTGTGGATCGGCTCAAACAGTGCCTGGCTGCATGAAGAATGGCGGAGCTTGAACCCATGAGCGAATTTTTTCACCCCAAGCTGCTGGCCGTTGAGGCCTTGGCACCGTATCGGCTGCGCACGAGTTGGAGCACCGGCGAGGTGCTGGACGTCGATGTCGAGGCAGTGCTGCGTGGCACACCTGCGTTGACCAAGCTTCTCAAGCCAAAGGTCTTTGCCAAGGCACACCTTGCTGGCTGGGGCCACGGCATCGAATGGTTCGATGCCGAGCTGGGCGCAGACAACGTTTACGCCTGGGCCAAGGAACAAGCGGGCGAAGTCAGTCACCAGATGTTCGACACCTGGATGTATCGAAATAGCCTGTCACTGAACACAGCTGCCGATGCCTTGGGCATCAGCCGTCGCATGGTGAGCTACTACCGCACAGCGCACAAAGCTATTCCCCGAGCGATCTGGCTGGCTTGCCTGGGCTGGGAGGCCACCATGCCGAAGCCCAAGACCTTGCCGCTTGCGCTGCCAACGGCCAGGGAATACGCGTTGGCGCATGCTTGATGCGTATTTCGGATCATCGTGACCGCCGAATGCTGGGGACAGCGCTTGGCGTTGATCGGCGCACGCTGGCGTACTGGTGGGACTGGTGACCAGAGCAATTCACGCAGACGCCGCTGTGGCGTGCGATGTGCGCGCAGTTCATACCGCTGTTGCCTGAAGCGCAGATCCTGGGCGAGTGCCTACTTCACCCGCCCCTGCTCCACCGCCTCGCGCAGCAGCGCATTCAGGCGGGTTTGCCAGCCACGCCTGCTGGCCTTGAGACCCGCAAGCACATCCGCGTCAATGCGCATGCTCAGCGTCGGCCGGCGCACGGGAACAGGTGGGCGACCTCGCAGGGGGCGCAGGCTCGCCAGTTCGGCATCAGTCAAGGGCTGGGCATCAGGGTCGCTCAAGGCCGCTGCCGTGATGGCCGCATCCTCCTGGGGTATCGGCAGGATGACCCTCCGTCAGGACCGCGTTTTAAGCATGGTTGACATATTCGGATGCCTCTCTGTTGTTGGCCTTGCGCAGGCTGATGATTCGCCGCACCACTTTGACGGTGCCTAGCGTTTTAACAGCATCTTCAGCGTGCGGCCGAGCACTGCCAGGTCTGAGCCCAGCGTCGCGCGTTCGGCGTAATCGGCTTGCAGCGCGAGCTTGGCTGGGAGGATGGTCTCGATGTAGGCTTGCTCGGGGTCCGCGGCGCCAGCCAGCAGCGTGATCTCGTCGAGGTGGGCCAGCGAGGCCGGGTCGGTGATGCCCGGGCGCACGGCCAGCACCCGCGCCCGCATCTCGGCCGGGTAATGCGCCACGAAGCGCGGCACCTCGGGTCGCGGCCCGACCAGGCTCATCGCACCGCCCAGCACGTCGATGAACTGCGGCAATTCGTCGAGGCGGTAGTGGCGAAGCACATGGCCGACACGGGTGATGCGGTGGTCGTGCGCCACAGTGATTTGCGGGCCGGGCGCATCGGCCTGCATGGTGCGGAACTTGTGGATCTGAAACAGCACGCCGTGGCGGCCAACCCGCTGCTGCCTAAAGAACACTGGCCCAGAGGAGTCGAGCCGGATCGCCAGCGCCACCAACGCGAGCAGCGGTGACAGCAGCAGCAGCGCCAGCGCAGCGCCGAGCAGGTCGAACAGGCGTTTGGCCATCGCAGCGCGCGGTGCTGGCAGGGTCTCAGGGGCGCGCCAGCAGGCCGCGCACCGCGGCGATCACCCGCTCGACATCGGCCTCGCTCATCAGGCTGTAGATCGGCAGGCTCAGCATCTGCTCGTAAGCATGCTGGCTGGCCGGGAAGTTCTTGGCCTGCAACTGGTAGCGGTCGCGCCAATAGGGTTGCAGGTGCAGCGGGATGTAGTGAACGCTGCAGCCTATGCCTTGCGCGAACAAGCGCTCGATGAAGGCGTCGCGGCCCATGCCAGCCTCGGGCCGCAGGCGCAGCACGTACAGATGCCAGGGATGGATCTGGCCCGACGGCGCCTCGGGCGCGGTGATCACCGGCAGATCGGCAAAAGCGGCGTTGTAGCGCGCTGCGATCGTCGCCCGATGCTGGGCGAAGGCGTGGGCCTTCTTCAACTGGTGGATGCCCAGCGCCGCCGCGATATCGGTGAGGTTGTACTTGAAGCCCGGCGCGACGATCTCGTAATACCAGCTCGGCACGGTGGCGGTGAAGCGGTCGAAGGCGTCGCGGCTCATGCCGTGCAGACGCATGATCTGCGCCCGCTTGGCCAGCGCGGCGTCGCGCGTGACGAGCATGCCGCCCTCGCCAGTGGTGATGGTCTTGTTGGCGTAGAAGCTGAACACCGTGGCGTCGCTGGCCAGCGTGCCCACGCGCGCGCCAGCGCTGGTGCTGGGCAAGGCGTGGGCGGCGTCTTCGACCACCTTCAGCCCGTGGCGCTGCGCGATGGCCAGGATCGCAGGCATGTCGGCGGCCAGACCGGCATAGTGCACCGGGATGATCGCGCGGGTTCTGGGCGTGATGGCGGCCTCGATCAGCGCCGGGTCGATGTTGAGCGTGGCCGGGTCTATGTCGACGAGCTTGACGTCGGCGCCGAGGTAGCGCACGACCTCGGCCGTGGCCGTGAAGGTGTGGGTGGTGGTGATCACCTCGTCACCCGGGACTATGCCCAGGGCTTCGAGCGCCAGGTGCAGCCCGGCGGTGGCCGAGTTCACCGCGATGCAGTGCAACCCTTCGATGTCGTCGCCCGCATCCCCCAGCCAGGCTTTGAAATCGGCCTCGAAGCGCCTGGCCTTGGGCCCGGTGGTGATCCAGCCGCTGCGCAGCGTGTCGACCACCTCGGCGATGTCGTCCTCGCCGATCTCGGGCAGGGCGAAGGGCAGGAAGGGGAGCGTGGACGGAACGGTGGGGTTCATGCGCGGGGGGCTGGGTCGGCGGGCTAGGCCGCAGGGTTGACGGCCTGGGCGGAACCGGTAATTTTACGGCCGACGGTCAAGGTGAATTGCGGCGGCGCGGACGGCTTCACAATGACGGTTTGGAAGTGCCGCCATGGCCTGGGTGCAGCAAAAAATGTCGATTGACGAATTCCTGGCCTGGGAGAACGAACAAGCCGAGCGCCATGAGCTCTTCCGAGGTGAGGTGTTTGCGATGGTGGGCGGGCGGCGCACGCATGGGCGGGTGGTGTCCAACCTCAATCGACGGCTGAACGAACAACTGGACGGCACGCCCTGCCAGGTCTTCTCCGAGTCGATGAAGATCCAGGTCGCCGCCGACTCCATCCTCTACCCCGACCTGTTCGTCACCTGCGACAAGGCCGACCTGGCCACGGACATCATCTTCCGCGCGCCGACGCTGGTGATCGAGCTGCTGTCGCCCAGCGCCCAGGCTTACGACCGCAGCCAGAAGTTCGCGCTCTACCGGCAGTTGGCGTCCTTGCAGGAGTACATCCTGGTCGACCCGGACACGCGCCGGGTGGAGGGATTCCGGCGCAGCGAGGACGGCCTGTGGGTGCTGCACGACATGAGCCAGGACGCGCTACTGCAGGCCGATAGCGTCGGCTGCAAGGTGGCGATGGCCGAGGTTTTTCAGGGCATGGAGCCGACGGAAATCTAAGCCCTTGCCCGGCTGAGCTCAGGCGCTTGGCGGCTTTTCCAACCACACCAGCACATGGGTGCGCAGCAGGGGCAAGGCGTTGAAGACCGGGTACAGCCCCGGGTGCAGCCGGCACAAGGCGCGGGCGATCGGCGGGGCCAGCGTGAGCCTTTGGCTGACGACCCGCGCCTGCGGGAACAGCTGGCGGATGCGTGCCAGCGGCACGCCGCGCACATCCGGGTTGCGCGGGTTGTTGTAGACGAAGTCGTACCACAGCACGCCGCCGCCGGGCGCCACCCAGCGCCACATCGCCGCGGCCAGATCTTGCTGGAAGCCGTCGTCGAGCAGCGACGAGAAGACGGTGGACTGGAACACGATGTCGCGGCTGGCCGGGGCGATGGCCAAGGCACTGGCGTCGCCGCCCCACAGCGTCAGCGCCTCGGGCAGCACCTGGCGGGCGCGGGCCAGGCGCTCGGGCAGCAGTTCGGCGCCGGCCAGGTTCTCGGGCGCGAAGCCCAGACGCAGCAACTCGAGCAGGTTGCCGCCCGCACCGCTGCCCACTTCGAGCAAACGCAGCCGCGACAGGTCTGAGAACCCGAGCCGAACGAACAGCTTGAGCATCGCGCGCTGGCGTTCCTGCACGCCTTGCCAGACCTCGGGTCGCAGCAGGCTGTAGCGGTCGGCCAGGCCGAGCGTCTGGCGGCGCGCGTAGCGCTCGACCACTGCCTGCGTTTCGTCGGCACGGCGCTCGTCGCTCATCGCCGCACCGCCTCGATGAAGCGCTGCGCCAGCACTGGGTAGCTGTGGCGGGCGAGCACGAAAGCGCGGCCGCGCTCGCCCATCGCGCGGCGCTCGGCGGCCGACAGCCGGCTCATCTGGCGCAGGCCGTC
>CALQBT020000041.1 GCA_943328885.2 Bordetella parapertussis
GCTTCTCACCGAGCATGCTGGGCAGCGGCGTCTATGCAGGCCATTACGACAGCGCCTACGCACTGTCCCGCGAAGATGCTCAGGGCGTCAGCCTGCAGGCGGCTCTGTCGGCGATCGGCTATCACGGGACCGGCGCTGGGCCGGCCAACCCGCGGGCCTGTGTCGAGTTGCACATTGAGCAAGGGCCTGAGCTAGAGAAGACCGGCTCACGGATCGGTGTCGTCGAAGGCAACTGGGGCACGATGAAGTACATCGCAACAATGCATGGTATGGCGGCCCACACCGGTCCGACACCGATGCAGGAGCGGCGCGACGCGCTACTGGGCGCCGCCCATCTGGTGGTGGCCTGTCGTTTGCTGTCGGATGAAACCTCTGGTGAACTGTTGACCTCGGTCGGTCGCATGGACATCGAGCCTAACTCTTCGAATGTCGTGGCCGAACAGGTCAAGGTGTTCGCCGAAATGAGGGCTACCGACAACGGCATGCTGGAGCAGAGCTGCGCTGCGTTTGAACTGGCCGCAGCCGAGTCGGCGACGCGCGCGAAGGTCCGACTTGAGCTACAGAAGGTGACGAACCGGCCCGCAGGGTTGTTCGATTCGGGCCTGTGCGAACTCGTCGAGCAGGCGGCTGAACGCCACCGGCTCAGCAGTCAGCGCCTGTTCACCGTGGCGGGGCACGATGCAGTATCTCTGCGCAGCCTTTGCCGCACCGCAATGATCTTTGTACCCAGCGTAAAAGGCATCAGCCACAACGAAGCCGAATTTACCGAGGCTTCGGACTTGGAGGCCGGGCTCGACGTGCTGGCGGAAGTGCTGCTTCAACTGGTTTGCGCAAGTACCAGCACGCAGGACTGCAACGACAGCTCAGAGTCCCAACGTCAAGCTTAACAAGCTGGCTGGTTCAATCGACCCAACACCCAGGTTGTTGGGCCGATGCAAGCGCGGAGTCTGCGGTTGATGCATGAAATCTCTACGCTCTGTCGGACAGCATCAGACGGGTCGGTTCAATCGAGTGTGATTTTCGCAGCGCGAATGATGTCGCCGAGCCGCTTTTCTTCGCTGGCTCGAAAGGCCGTTGCCTCTTGCGTGCTGAGCCAGGTTGCGGTGGCTCCACGATCCATGAAATCCTGCTTCAAGCTGGCGCTCTCCAGCGCTTGTTTTGAGAACATCGAGATGCGCTCAACCAGTGCCGGAGGCAGGCCCGCAGGCCCTGCCAATGAGGTCCAGGAACTGAGGTCGTAGCCTGGCAACAACTCCGATAGCGCAGGAATATCCGGCACGACCGGACTGCGGGCCTTGCTGGTGACCGCAAATCCCTTGACTTTGCCTGCCTTGTACTGCGCCAAGCCCCCTGGAATGTTGTCAAACATCAGATGGACCTGACCGCCGATCAGGTCGGTCATTGCCGGCGCTGCGCCTCGGTACGGCACATGTGTCAGCTCAACCTTGGCGAGCAGTTTGAACAATTCGCCCGCCAGATGCAAGGTGGTACCGGGACCTGCAGAACCGTAGAAATATTTACCAGGATTTCTTCGCAGCAATTCAATCAACTCAGGCAGCGTGTTGGCGGCTAAACCTGAAAATCCGACCAGAAAGTTTGGCAGGGACCAAATGTTGGTAATGTAGGTAAAGTCCTTCGCAGAATCAAATGGCAACTTGCCGGCCTTCAGCGTCGGTGAAATCGCGTGGGACGCGATGCCGCCCAACCCTAGCGTATAGCCATCAGGCAAGGAGCGAGCGACCGCTTCGACGCCAATGTCGCCACCACCACCACCGCGATTTTCAACCACGAACTGCTGGCCTGTGAGCTCGCTCATCTTTGCGCAGAAAAGCCGCGATAGCGTATCGGTTGCGCCTCCGGCTGGAAATGGATTGATATAGCGCACCGGGCGCGTCGGCCACGCGGCCTGCGCTCGGGATTCGCTGCCGAGGATGAACGGTGCTGACAGCAGCGTGCCGATCTGTGTCAGCGCCATACGGCGGGACGAATTTTCGATGACCCGCTTTGCCAGAGGTCTCGCTTTCGATCTGGCCAAACGAGCGGAAACCTCAAGATCCTGGTTCGCCATGGTGTCATCCTTTGAGTGTGGTCGATTTATAACAAAATTTCGCGTATTCGGGCCGGGTGAATTTTTTTGCAACCCTATCGTCTGCGCCGATTGATCTTTGCGTCAAGCTTTGATTGGCACCGCTGCGATGGTCTGCGGTGCGGCAGGATGGTTGTTTTCCGGCGTTCGGCGGATGAGAAGGCGAAGCGGCTGGTCTGGTCATCGACGGGCGGCAGATCAAGGACTGACCTAGGCTCTAGGACTCCGTATCCTATAGCCCCTGTCATGCGCGGGCTTGTTGCGGTTGATTGGCCAGCCAGTTTTCTTCGCGGCGCAACAGCCCTGTATTCCGCAATGTAAGCGTCTTCGGGCCATCGAAGCGACCGACATCGCTGCCTGGCTGCATTCTGGAATTACCTGCGCCTTGCCTGCGGAGTTGTGCCTGCGCTTGGCCGTTGGACCTGAATTTCTTCTGCCACGATAAGCTCGAGTCCAAGCGTGGATCATTGCGCTCGATCGTCTACGATTGGCAGAGCAGGCTCAAGATGACGCTGCTAGACCCTTGCGTTTCAATAACTTACGCTAAACATTGGGCTGGACAGCGGCACGCTGCATGTTAGCGGCCAAAAGCGAGGGTTTTCATGCCACTTGCGGTTCGCGAGGCTTGGCATGATGCGCTGTTGGGTAGTCCGCGCCTCCAAGAAGTCAGGAGGCGTCGGGTGGCCGACCTGCGATACCCAGCCTGCGGGCGATCTGGACTGTCACCAGGCAATGTCTCATCGGCCAACCCGATCACTCGAGTCGGCGGGATGTAGACAGTCTGGCGCCAGTGTTCATCGCGCTGTGCAGCCCTTCGCCCTTTTTCACACCCTCGGAGACATTCGCATGAAAAGAAAAGTCCTCAAAATGATGGCCGCAGCCTTGCTGGGGGTGGTCTGTAGCGGCGCTGCGATGGCCGACACCTTCCGGCTGTCGATCGGTTCGGGGCATCCGGCCGATGCGGCGGTGTGGATCACGGCGATGCGCGACTTCTTTGCGCCTGAAGTTGCCAAGCGCGTCGCAGCCAGGACGGGGCACAAGATCGAATGGGTCAGTGCCTATGGCGGCTCGGTTTGCAAGCTTGGCGAATGCCTGGAGGCCGTGGAAAGCGGTCTGCTCGACATTGCCGACCTGCATGTGGCCTTCGAGCCCTCCAAACTGATGGCGCACAACTTTGCGTACTTCGTGCCCTTTGGCAGCGGCGACCCGGTGGTGGTGGCCAAGGCCGCGCGTCAGGTCTACGACCGCGTCCCAGAGTTGAAGAAGATCCTCGAGGACAAGTACAGCCAGGTCTTCCTGGGCGTGGGCAGCGTGGGCAACTATGGCTTGGTGACCAATTTCGCCTGGGACAAGGTCGAACAACTCAAGGGCAAGAAGATCGCTGCGGCCGGCCCGAACATCCCGTGGCTGCGCGCCGTCGGTGCGGTGCCCGTGCAGTCCAACCTGAACGAGGCTTACACCTCGCTGCAGACTGGCGTCTACGAGGGTTGGGTGATGTTCCCCGATGCCACGGTGGGCTTCAAGCTGCATGAGGTGGCCAAGAACTTCACGATCACCGATTTCGGCGCGGTCTCGACCGTGGTGATCGCCGCCAACAAGGACAGCTTCCGCAAGCTGCCCAAGCCGGTGCAGGACATCTTGCTCGAAGTCGGCCGTGAGTTCACCACCGTGCAGCCGACGATGGGCAACGAAAAGGCCGCCGCCAGCCTTGCCACGATGAAAGCTGGCGGCGCCAATGTGCGCAGCCTGAGCGACGAGGAAAAGGTCAAGTGGGCGATGGCGCTGCCTGACATTCCCAACGAGCGCACGGCCGAGATCAACAAAGCTGGCCAGCCGGGCAGGGTGGTGGCCGAATACATCAAGGCGCTCAAGGAGGCTGGTGTGAAGTTGCCGCGCGACTGGCAGATCAAGTAATTCTGTGAAGTCTATGCCGATGAGAACCCTGCGCCTGCCGCGCAGGGCTGTTCAAAACCTGGGCCTTCGCTGATGCAACCCTCCACGAGCTTGACCATTTTTCATCGTCTGCTGGCCGCACTCAACATGGCGGGTGCGGCATGGGTCGTGTTCCTGATGCTGCTGATCACCGCCGACGTCTGCGGCCGTGCGTTCCTGGGCTCGCCGTTGTTCGGTGTGCCCGAGATCGTGAAGATCTCGGTCGTGGGCTTGGTGTGGCTGATGATGCCGCACACGCTCAAGATCGGCGCGCACCTGCGCTCGACCATCCTGCTCGACCGGATGCCGCCGGTCGCCCAGCGCGGCGTCGAGGTCTTCAGCTGCTTGCTCGGCATCGCGATGTTCGCGCTGATCGTCTATTCGGGCTGGGACAAGATGGTCGAAGCTTGGCAGATCGGTGAATTCGAGGGCGAGGAGCCGATGCGGGTGCCGACCGCCCCGATACGTTCAATGGTGGTGCTGGGCGCGGCTTTGACGGCGCTGCAGTTCCTGGTGATGCTCGTCGAGCACCTGCGTGGGCGTCGCTTCATCGACGCGCCGAAGGAGTTCTGATGGATCCGATCTCCGTTGCCCTGCTGACCATCGCCGGGGTCTTCGTTCTGGTGCTGCTGGGGGTGCACATCGGTGTGTCGCTGGCCTTGCTCAGCGTGCTGGGCATCTGGGCCATCACCGGCAAGGGCGCTGTGGCGATCAGCTTGCTCAACACCACAGCCTACTCGTCGGTGATGGACTATGTGTTTGCGGTGATTCCGCTGTTCGTGCTGATGGGCATCCTGGCCAACCTGTCGGGCGCCACGCGCGACCTGTTCAGCTCGGCGCAGGTGATGTTCGGCCGCATCCGCGGCGGCTTGGGCATCGCCACGGTTTTTGCCAATGCGGTGTTTGCGGCCATCACCGGGGTTTCGGTGGCGTCGGCGGCGGTGTTCTCCAAGCTGGCCGTGCCCGAGATGCTGCGGCTCAAATACGACCGCAAGTTTGCGCTGGGCATCGTCGCAGGCAGCGCGATCCTGGGCATGCTGATCCCGCCCTCGATTTTGATGATCGTCTACGGCGTGCTGACCGAGCAATCCATCGGCAAACTCTTTGTGGCGGGCGTTGGCCCGGGACTGGTGGTGGTGGTGGTGCTGTCGGCCGGCATCTGGCTGCGCGTGCGCCTGACGCCGCAGCTCTCGGGTCAGGTCGACGACTCGCCGGCACCGAGCTTTGCCGAGATCGTGCGTGCTGCCGTCAAACCCTGGGGTGTGGTGCTGTTGATCGCGCTGGTGCTGGGTGGCCTGTATGGCGGTGTGTTCACGCCGACCGAGGCCGGCGCGGTCGGTGCGTTTGGTGCTCTGCTGCTGGCGCTGTTCGCGCGCCAGGTCAACAAGGCGTCAGTCCTGGGGGTGTTGTCGGAGATCGGGCGCTCGACGGCCAGCATCTTCTTGCTACTGATCGCCGCGCAAATGTACAGCCGCATGCTCACGCTGTCGGGCTTGGCGCGTGCGCTCAGCGACTGGGCGGCGGCGCTGCACGTCGCACCGATCTTGATCGTGCTGGCCTTCGTGCTCGTGTTCCTGCTGCTGGGCATGATCATCGACTCGGTGTCGATCTTGCTACTGACCATCCCGATCATGGTGCCGGTGATCCTCAAGCTGGGCATGGACCCGGTCTGGTTCGGCATGGTCAGCATCCTGGCCATCGAGATCGGCCTGCTCACACCGCCTTTTGGCATGGTGGTGTTCGCGATGAAATCCTCGCTTGAAGGCGAGGCGACGGTCGAGGAGATCTTCGCCGGCGCGATGCCTTTCGTCGTCAAGCTGATGCTGGCGCTGGCCATCGTGATCTGGGTGCCGGCCGTCAGCACCTGGTTGCCGTCGCTGCTCTAGGCATAGCCGACACGATGACGATGGCTGCCGACCATGGTCGCAGAGTAGGCCTGCTTGGCCTGGGCATCATGGGCAGCGCGATGGCGCACCACTTGATGGCCGCAGGATTCGAGGTGCTGGGCTTTGACGTCGACCCGGCCCGCTTGGCGACCTTGGTCGCAGCCGGCGGCGTGGCGGCGGCCTCGCCACGCGAGGTGGCGGCGGCAGCCGACATCGTCATCAGCGTGCTGCCCAGCGTGAAAGCTTTGGACGAGGTGGTGCTGGGCGAATGCGGCCTGCTGGCCGCTGGCCGCGACGGGCTGATCCTGGTCGAAGCCAGCACGCTGCCACTCGAAGACAAGCTGCGCATCCGCGATGGCGCTGCGCCGATGATCACCGTGCTGGATTGCCCCTTGAGCGGCACCGGCGCGCAGGCGCTGTCCAAGGACTTGCTGGTCTACGCCAGCGGCGACAAAGCTGCCATTGCCCGCTGCGCGCCGGTGTTCCTGGGCTTTGCCCGCGCCCACCATGACCTGGGCGAGTTCGGCAACGGCAGCAAGATGAAGTTCGTCGCCAATCTGCTGGTGTCGATCCACAACGTCGCAGCGGCTGAGGCCTTGGTGCTGGGCATGAAAGCGGGGCTCGACCCCGAAGACATCTACCGCGTGGTGGGCGACGGCGCTGGCGGCTCGCGCATGTTCAGCGTTCGCGGTCCGCTGATGGTGGCCGAGCGCTATGAGCCTGCCACGATGAAGGTCGAGGTCTGGCAAAAAGACATGGCCATCATCTCCCGATTTGCCACCGATCTGCACTGTCCCACGCCGCTGCTGGACGCCTGTGCCTCGGTCTACACCGCGGCGATGGCGCAGGGGCGCGGCGCCCACGACACGGCTTGCGTTTGTGCCGTGCTGGGCGAGGCGGCGCGCCTCGAACGCGGCGCTGTCAGAGGCAACAAGCCTGAACACGACCAGGCCCGGATCGGCGATGCCGGTCCTGCGCCAAGCCATTGAAGAGGCGATCTGCTGGCTGAGTTATCCCGTCAATTGCTTGCGTTATGGTCGACAAAGTCAGATCGCTCCGGCTTTGCCGGTCGACCTATTTTTAGAGCGAAGAAGTGCCTGCATCGGCAGGCCATTGGGGAAACCGCATGGGACCGTATCTCGTGGGCGTCGACATCGGCGGCACTTTCACCGACTGCGTCGTGTTCGACAAGTCCGGCCGCATCACCGCGACCAAGTCGCCGTCGACACCGGGCAACTTCGCCGAAGGCATGCTCGCGGCGATGGCAGTTGCCGCTGAGCGGCTGGGTCTGTCGCTACAGGATTTTTGCGAGCAGATCAAGGTGCTGACCCACGGCACCACGGTGGGCACCAATGCGCTGATCCAACGCATTGGTGCCAAGGTCGGGCTCATCACCACCAAGGGCCATGAGGATTCGATCCACATCATGCGTGGCTCGCGCGGCGTGAACTCGCGTGACATCGCCAAGGTGGTGCATTTCCCAGAGAGCCAGAAGCCCGATCCGATCGTGCCCAAGCGATGCATCAAGGGCGTATCCGAGCGGGTGGACTGCTTTGGCGAGGTGGTCGTCGCACTCAACGAGGCCGAGGCCGAGGCCGCTGTCGCAGACTTGCTGGCCGACGGCTGCACCGCGATCGCGATCTGTTTTCTGTGGTCGTTCAGGCGCGGCGATCACGAAAGGCAGGTGCGCGAGATTGTTCGCCGGTTGGCGCCGGAGGTGTTCATCTCCTGCTCGATCGACATCGCGCCCAAGTGGGGCGAATACGAGCGCACCACGGCCACTGTGCTCAATGCCTACATCGGGCCGGTGATGGCGCGCTACTTGTCCAATCTGGACCAGGAGCTCAAACGCCACCATTACCGTCAGCCGCTGCAGATTGCGCAGTGCGCGGGCGGTTCGGTGTCGGTCGAGCGGGCGATGGAGTCACCGCTGCTCACGCTCGACTCGGGGCCGGTGGCCGGCGTGACCGGGTCGATGTTCTTCGGCAAGCTCATCGGCACGCCCAACATCATCACCACCGACATGGGCGGCACGTCTTTCGACGTGGGCATCATTGCGGGCGGCCAGCCCGAGTACTCGTCGATCTCCAATGTCATCCAGTACGAGTACTTCCTGCCCAAGATCGACATCGAGGCCATCGGGGCGGGCGGCGGCAGCCTGGCGGTCGTCGAGCCTTTTTCCAGGAGCTTGCGCGTGGGTCCGCAGAGCGCTGGCGCCGACCCCGGCCCGGCCTGTTACGGCCGCGGCAACCAGGTGCCCACGGTGACCGATGCCGATGTCGTGCTGGGCTACCTGGACCCCGACAACTTCTTGGGCGGACGCATGAAGCTCGACCGCGCCAAGTCGGTGGCCGCCGTGCAGACCGTGGCCGACGCACTCGGCCTGGGCCTGATGGAGGCTGCCGCCGGCATTGCCAAGATCGCCGAGTTCAAGATGGCCGACATCATCCGCAAGATGACGGTGGAAAAGGGGTACGACCCACGCGATTTCGTGCTCTTTGCCTTTGGCGGTGCGGGTCCGGTCCACGCGGGCGTGTTCGGTGCTGAACTCGGCGTGCAAAAAGTCATCGTGCCGCTGCGCGAGATCGCATCGACCTGGTGTGCCTTCGGCGCAGCCTCGGCCGACATCCTGCATGTCTACGAGCAGGTCGATATCCAGGTCTCGCCCTTCGATGCTGCTCGCGTCGACGCGGCGCTCGATCAGCTCCAGGCGCGCGCCGCAGCGCAAATGGACAAGGACGGCATCGCTTTGTCCCGGCGACGCTTCTCGTTCTCGCTCGACATGCGACACCGCGGCCAGATCAACGAAGTGGAGTGCGTGCTCGCTGCGCCGCGCCTGAAGGCTGGCAGGCTGCAGGCGCTGCACGATCGCTTCTATGCGCGCTACGAACAGCTCTACGGCGCCAACGCCTCTTTCAGGGATGCGCGGCTCGAGATCGTCACGCTGCGCTTGCGCGCCAGCGCCGCGACGCCGCGTCCGCGCCTGCATCAGGCCAAGCAGCTCAGCAGCACGATCCCCGACGTCGCCAGCATGGGCCGTCGCGATGTCTACTGGGACGGGCTCAAGCGAACGGTGAGCACGCCCATCTTCGCCGGCGCCGAACTGTTGGCAGGCAATGAGATCGATGGCCCTTGCGTGGTGGAGACGGCGCAGACCAACGTCGTCGTCCACCCCGGCCGCAGGCTGCGGGTCGATGCCTACGGCAACTTCGCGATCAGCTTTGAGACCCTCACCGAAAAGGCCAGCGCATGACCGCACCCCAAGCCCCACCGACCGCCAAGCTGGGGATCTCGCCCAAGCTCAAACTGCACACCCGCTTCGACGAGACGCTAGACCCCATCACCTACGAGGTGATACGCCACTCGCTGTGGCAGGTCAACGAAGAGCATGGCGCCACGATCCAGCGCATCTCGGGCTCGCCGGTGGCGATGTACGCGCTGGACCTGAACCCATCGATCCTGACCGAGGACGCCGAGTTCGTGTACTTCGGGCCCTATATGCAGTACATGTCGGGCGTGACCGACACCCAGGTCAAATGGATTTTGGAGTACCGCAGCGACAACCCAGGTATCCGCGACGGCGACATTTTTCTGGCCAACGACCCCTGGGTCGGCGCGGCGCACCAGCAAGACGTGATGCTGATCTGCCCGGTGTTCTGGCAGGGCGAGCTGTTTTGCTGGGTGACGAACTGCCTGCACCAGTACGACATCGGCGGCATCACGCCTTCGTCGTTCTGCGGTTCTGCCGAGAGCGCGTACGAAGAAGGCATCTGCATCCCGCCGGTCAAGATCGTCGAGGACAACCAGATCCGGCGCGACATCGAGGAGCTCTACCTGCGCGCCTCGCGCAAGCCCGACGCTGTGGCCTTGGATTTTCGGGCCCAGTTCGCCGGCAATATGACGGCCAAAAAGCGCGTGCTCGAGCTGATCACCCGCTACGGCGCCGAGGTCGTCAAGGGGGTGATGAAGCGCATCCTGGATGCCGGTGAGCGCGCCTTTCTCGACAAGCTCAAGCGCTTGCCTGACGGCGTCTACCGCGATCGCTCCTACGTCGAGTGCTGCCGGCCAGGCGACCGGCGCGCCCATGTGGTGATGCTGAGTCTGCGCAAGAAGGGCAACAAGCTGACCTTCGAAAACGAGGGCACGGCGCCGCAGGACGGCGCGATGAACTCCACCTACTCGGGTTGGCGCGGCGCGCTGATGGTGGCCTTGAACCAGTTGCTGTGCTGGGACCAGAACTTCGCCATCGGCGGGGCGCTGCGGCACGTGGCGTTCGACCCGACCATCGGCACCTTCAACTGCGCGACGTTCCCAGCCTCGGTGTCCACCGCACCGGTGCAGGCGATGGAGATCTCGCTCTACCCGGCCTACAACGTGCTGTCCAAGATGATCTTCAGCGATCCGCGCATGCGCGAGGACATCATGTGCATCGGTGGCACCAGCCAGTGGCCTGCCACCATCTTCCGCGGCACCGATCAGTGGAACGAGGCTTACGGTTACCTGTTGGTCGATCCGATCGGCGGGGCCATCGGCGCGTTCTCCGCCGGCGACGGCATCTCCAACGGCGGCCAATCGCGCACGCCGATCTGCCGCTTGCCCAACGTCGAGCACAACGAGCAGTCATTCCCGGTGCTGATCCTGTACCGCAAAGAGGTCATAGACTCGGGCGGCGCCGGGCGCTGGCGCGGCGGCTTGTCGGCCGAGACCTGTTTCATTCCGCACCGCACCGAGGTGATCACGCACGACACGCTGTCTTCGGGCAACGCGATCCCGACTTCCACCGGGATGATGGGCGGCTACCCGGCCACCGTCAACGTCTACAAATTCAAGCGCGACACCGACATCTTGCAGCGCCTGGCCGACGCCGACCTGATCAGCGACATCGCCGAAGTGCAGGGCCGCGTCGAAGAACTGCAACTGCGCCAGCAGAACTTCCAGCAACACCCCAGCGACGTGTACTCGGTGATCTGGACCGCTGCCGGCGGTTTCGGCGACCCGACCGAGCGCGA
>CALQBT020000042.1 GCA_943328885.2 Bordetella parapertussis
TCCTTGACCGCGGTCAGGCGGATGCGCTTGCCGTTGACGATCAGCGTGTTGCCGTCGACCGAGACCTCGCCCTTGAAGCGGCCGTGCACGCTGTCGTCCTGCAGCATGTAGGCGAGGTAGTCGGGCTCGAGCAAGTCGTTGATGCCGACGACTTCGATGTCGGCGAAGTTCTGCACGGCGGCACGGAACACCATGCGCCCGATGCGGCCGAAGCCGTTGATACCGATCTTGATGGTCATCGCTTCAATCTCCTGGGTTGCAAAAAATAGGCGGCACATGCGCCATCAGCGCGCCGCGGCGGGCCTTACTTGCCGAGGACTTGCCGCACGGTCGCGGCTAGGTCTTCGGCCGTCAGGCCGAAATGCTTGAACAATTCCGGCGCAGGCGCGCTCTCGCCGTAGCTGTCGATGCCGAGAACGGCCGCGCAGCCGTATTTCCACCAGCCGCCGGTGACACCGGCCTCGATCGCCACCCGCGGCAGCTTGGCCGGCAACACGCTGGTCTTGTAGGCGGGGCTCTGGCGGTCGAACACGCTGGTGCTGGGCATCGACACGACCCGCACCGCGATCTTCAAGCCGGCCAGCGCGGCCTGGGCATGCAGCGCCAGCGCGACCTCGCTGCCGGTGGCGATGATCACCGCCTGAGGCTTCTTGTTCAGACCGACCTCGCTGGGCTCGGCCAGCACGTAGCCACCCTTGGCGATGTCCTCGAGCCCGGCCTTGGGCAGGTAGGGCAGGTTCTGCCGACTCAACAACAACGCGCTCGGGCGCTGCCGGCTCTGGATCGCCACACCCCAGGCCACGGTGGTCTCGGCGCTGTCGGCCGGGCGCCAGACATCGAGCCCCGGGATCAGCCGCAGGCTGGCCGCATGCTCGACGCTTTGGTGGGTCGGGCCGTCTTCGCCCAGGCCGATCGAGTCGTGGGTGAAGACGTGGATCACCCGGGACTTCATCAGCGCGGCCATTCGGATCGCGTTGCGGCTGTAGTCGGAGAAGGTCAGGAAAGTGCCGCCATAGGGGATGAAACCACCGTGCAGCGCGACGCCGTTCATGATCGCGGCCATGCCGAACTCGCGCACGCCGTAATTGATGTGCCGTCCGCCGTTGCCCGCACCATCGTCGCTGAAACGCAGCGCCGGGGTGTGCGAGGTATTGGTCAGGTTGGAGCCCGTTAGGTCGGCCGACCCGCCGAGCAGCTCGGGCAGCGCACCCGTGAAGGCCTCGAGCGCATTCTGGCTGGACTTGCGGCTCGCAAGCGTCTGCGCAGCGCTGTGGGCGGCCACCGCCGCATCGACCACGGTCTGGGCAAAACCGGCCGGCAGGTCACCGCTGAGGCGGCGCGCCAGCTCGACCGCCAGCGCCGGGTGCTTGGCTTGGTAAGCGGCAAAAGCCTTGGTCCACCGCACTTCAGCGGCCTCGCCGGCGCGCTTGCCGTCCCAAGCGGCGTAGGCGGCCTCGGGGATCACGAAGGGCTCGTGCGGCCAGGCCAGCGCTTCTCGGGTCAGCTTGATCTCTTGCTCACCCAGCGCCTCGCCGTGGGCTTTGGCAGTACCGGCGCGATTGGGCGACCCCTTGCCGATGGTGGTCTTGCAGATCAGCAGCGTGGGCTGGGTCGCCGAGGCCTTGGCCTGGGTCAGCGCTGCGTCGACCGCTGCCACATCGTGGCCATCGAGCGGGCCGATCACGTTCCAGCCGTAGGCCTCGAAGCGCTTGGCCACGTCATCGACATACCAGGGCTTGACCGGGCCATCGATCGAGATGCCGTTGTCGTCATAGAGCGCGACCAGCTTGCCCAGCTTCCAGGCGCCGGCCAGCGCGCAGGCCTCGTGGCTGATGCCCTCCATCAGGCAGCCGTCGCCCATGAACACGTAGGTGCGGTGGTCGACCACCTGGTGGCCGGGGCGGTTGAACTCGGCTGCCAGCAGTTTTTCAGCCAGTGCCATGCCCACCGCATTGCTCAGCCCCTGGCCCAGCGGGCCCGTGGTGGTCTCGATGCCCGGCGTGACACCAACCTCCGGGTGGCCAGGCGTCTTGCTGTGCAGCTGGCGGAACTTGCGCAGCTCGGACAGCGCCAGGTCGTAGCCGGTCAGGTGCAGCAGCGCGTAGACCAGCATCGAGCCGTGGCCGTTGCTCAGCACGAAGCGGTCGCGGTTGGCCCATTGCGGGTTGGCCGGGTTGTGCGACAGGTGCCGGCCCCACAGCGCCACCGCGATATCGGCCATGCCCATCGGCGCGCCCGGATGGCCCGAGTTGGCCTGCTGGACGGCGTCCATCGCCAGCGCGCGAACCGCATTGGCCATCAGGTGGGTGTCTTGCTTCTTGGAGGTGGCCATGCGCTGCGCGGTAAGGCGTTGGAGTTGAATCGGTGGAGCGGCAAAACGCAGGATTTTAGCGGCCACGCCCGCCCGCACCTGCGGCGACGGTCACGGCGTTTCGGCAGGCGCGCTTCGTCGCTCTTGATCTTGCGCAAGTCCAGACCGCGCTCGCCACGACACGCTCAAACAACCCACCCAACCAGCTCAAGAGCCCGACCATGCGCCATCTCGCCCTGACCGTGATCCACGACGAACACCAGGCCCTGGCCGCGATGCTGCGCTCGATGAGCCTGCTGGTGGCGCAGGCCCATCGCGAGCAGCACCCACCCGACTTCGGTGTGTTGCGGGCAATGCTGTTCTACGTCGATGAATTCCCCGAAAAACGCCACCACCCCAAGGAAAGCGCGCTGCTGTTTCCGCGGCTGCGCCTGCGCTGCCCGCAACTGGCCGCCACGCTCGACCAGCTCGACGCCGACCACGCGCACGGCGAGGCCTTGATCCGGTTGCTGGAACACGCGCTGCTGGCCTACGAGGTGCTGGGCGAATCGCGCCGGCAAGACTTTGTCGAAGCGCTGGACCGCTATGTCGACGGCTACCTCAGTCACATGGCGATCGAAGAGCGCGAGTTGCTGCCCGCGGCGTCAGCACATTTCGACGCGGCCGACTGGGCGGCGCTGGACGAAGCTTTCGCCGCCAACCGCGACCCGCTGACCGGCCATGCCGCCGACGATGTGTACCGACCGCTGTTCCGCAAGATCGTGATGAGCGCGCCGGCGCCGATCGGCTTGGGCTGAAGCGGCGCGACGGCGTCGGCCGGCGCGGCCTAAACTCGCGCGATGCCCTCGCCGCCCCAGCTCAAAGCCCTGATCCTGGCCGCCGGTCGTGGCGAGCGCATGCGCCCGCTCAGCGACCAGACGCCCAAACCGCTGCTGAGCCTGGGCGGCAAGCCGATCATCGAATGGCATCTGCTGGCGCTGGCAGCGGCCGGCGTGCGCGAGGTCGTGATCAACACCGCCTGGCTCGAGCAGCAGTTTCCCACCATGCTGGGCGACGGCAGCCGCTGGGGCCTGCGGCTGCACTACTCAATGGAAGGCCGCGACCACGGCGGCGCGCTCGAGACCGCGGGCGGCATCAAGAAGGCGCTGCCGATGTTGGGCGACTGCTTCTGGCTGCTGTCGGGCGACATCGTCGCGCCCGGCTTCGGCTTCGACGCCGCAAGAGCGCAGCGCTTTGCCCGCGGCAGCGACGATGCCCATCTGTGGCTGGTGGGCAACCCTGATTTCAACGCCGCCGGCGACTTTGCGCTCGATGCTGACCGGGTGCGGCGTCCGGCAGATGGGCAGCCGCGGCCGCTGACCTATGCCAACCTGGCGCTGGTGCGGCAAGCGCTGGTCGCAGGCGTCACCACGGGTGAGCGCGCGGCGCTGGGGCCGCTGCTGTTTGCCAGCGCAAGCGCCGGCCGGCTCGGCGGTGAGCCGCTGGCGGGCGCGTGGCACAACCTGGGCACCCCCGCACAGTTGGCCGCGCTCAACGCAGCCTGGCCTGCGCCCGCTGCGGTCAAGGCCTGAACCCGCGCGATGCGCGATCGCCTGATCCGGCAAGCTCGCAAGAGGAAGCCTTGTTGACCCCGACTGGCGCAAGCCCCTGGAAAATCGCGGTGATTGGTGCCGGCCCGGCCGGCTTGGCGCTGGCACTGCAAGCGGCCCGGCTGCTGCCCGATGCCGACATCTCGCTGTTCGACGCCCGCGCAGCCGACCAGGACGTCTCGGCCGACCCGCGCACGCTGGCGCTGGCGCTGGGCAGCGTGCAGACCCTGCAACGCCTGGGTGCTTGGCCGGCGCAAGCCGCCCAGCCGATCACCGAAGTGCTGGTGTCGCAAGCGCCGCCGACGCTGAACCTGCCCTGGGGTCCTGGCTTGGTTCGCCTGCGCGCTGCCGACGAGGGCGTGAGCATGCTAGGCGCTGTGCTGAGCTACGGTGCGCTGGTCAGCTGCCTGCAACAAGCCTGGCTAGCCGCCGAGCTGCGCGCACCGCAGCGACTGCACAGCCGCTTCGGCCAGCCGGTGGCCGAGTTGCGCAAGCTCACCGGCGACGCGGGCGGCGGCGTTGAGGTCGACGCCGGCATCGCCGAGCGCTTCGACCTGGCCGTGGTCGCCGAAGGCGGCGTGTTCGCCGACCAGGCGCGCAAAGCCCTGACCCGCGACTACCGCCAGACCGCCTGGGTCGGCACGGTCACGCTGGCCGGCGCCACACCAGGGCTGGCGATCGAGCGCTTCACCCGGGAGGGACCGTTGGCCATGCTGCCGCTGCGCGCTGCTGCCGACGGCGCGGCGCGTGCCGCCATGGTTTGGTGCGTGACGAGCGAACCGGGGGCGGGCCGCGACGCTGTCGCAGCCTTGACCGACGCCCAGCGCATCGCGGTGCTCAACCACCTGCTGCCCGAGCAAGCCGGTCAGGTGTTGACGATCTCGCCGCTCAAGCACTTTGCCCTCGGCTTGAACGCCGAGCGAACACTGGTCGACGGCGCGATCGTTCGCATCGGCAACGCCGCGCAGACCCTGCACCCGGTGGCCGGACAAGGGCTGAACCTGGGCTTGCGAGATGCGACCGTGCTAGTGCAGGCGCTGCGCCGCGCGAGGCCTGCTGAGCTGGGTCCGCTGCTGCGCCGGCTGGATTGGGCGCGCGGGCCAGACCGCTGGGGCATGATCGCCGCGACCGATTTCCTGGCCCGCAGCTTCACCTGGCGCTGGCCGGGTCTGCCAGCAGCCCGCGGCTTGGGGCTGGCCGCGCTGCAGGCGATGCCCGCGCTCAAATCAGCGGTCGCCCGCCAAATGATGTTCGGTCAGCGCTGAATTTTCTTCGCCGGCTGGCCCGACGGCCCAGGCTGCTGCCCATAGACCGGTCAGCCCTCTGACGCGTTCAGCCCGGCAACAAAGACTTGGCGATCCGGCGCAGCGCCGCGGCGTCAAGTTGCTTGGCGCCAGACTGGTTCTCGCAGATCACCGCCAATCGCTCCACGATGCCGGCGGCAAACCGATGTGCTGCAGCCAAGGTCTCCTCGTCGCTGTCGTAGGTGTCGTAAGCCTCGACCGCCACACCACTGTCGTCGGCGATGGCCTTGATGTCTATTTTGGCGTTGGGCGTTGTGGCCATTGGCGAGCTCCTGCTGATGGGTGACGAGCTCGACTCTACAGGCTTTGCACCCGGCACGGCAGCGGCGTCAAACCGATGTGACCTTGCCAATGCCAGAATGGATCGGCAAGGTCTAGGCGCGGCAAACCAGGTCGTTCAGTACCCAACCAGGACCTGCGTCTGGCTTCGGACATCCGCTTGAAAACCACACCACCTGCTGCACCACTCGATGGCGTCGGGCTAGCCCGACGCCGCTGCTGTCTGGCTGCGTTGGCGGGGGTCGCCGGGCTGGGCGGCTGCGCCAGTCTGGTCGAGCGCCCGTGGCGGCGGCGGCGCGCGGCAGGGGTCGTGGCGTTCTCGGCGGCGCGCCAGCAGCATGGGCTGCCCGAGGGCTGGTACGAGCAGGTCATGCGCCGCGACCAGCCGGCCACGCGTTATCAGCTGGTCGATCTCGAGGGCCGACGGGTCATGCACGCGCTGGCCGATCAATCGAGCTCAGGCCTGCGCTGCGACGTCGACATCGACCCGCACGCCACACCCTGGCTGAACTGGGACTGGCGGGTCGATCAGGTCGCGAGCGCCGCCACCGTGGCCAGCGACGAGTTCGATGACTGCCCGGCGCGCGTGGCGCTGGCTTTCGACGGCGACCTGTCGATGCTGACGCTGCGCGAGCTGTGGTTTCGCGAGCAGGTCGCCTTGTTCACCGGCCATGACCTGCCCTTTGCCACCTTGATGTATGTCTGGGACGGCCAGGCGCAGCCCGGCAGCGTGTTCGAGTACCCGCGCAGCGGGCGAATCCGCTACCTGGTGGTCGAGGGCGGCGCATCGCACACCGGTCAATGGCGCCGCTACCGACGCAACGTGGTCGAGGATTACCGGCGCGTCTTCGGCGGTGAACCGGGCCGCATCCGCAGCGTCGGCGTTCTCACCGACAGCGACGACCTCAAGATCCGCAACGAAGCCTGGTACGGCGACCTGGTGTTCAGTTGAGCGCGGCCGATGTCAGGAGCTCGGGCAGGCGCCGCCGAGGCCGGGTCGATGGGCTCAGGGTCTGGCCGCGGCAGATGCAGCCGCATTGGCCACCGCCGGCAGCGGCTCCATCAGCTTGCGCTCAACCCGCTCGACCAAGGGAGCGTCCCAGCCGCCACTGATGCGGAACTCTCTTGCACTGAGTTGGCGCAGCGGCTCGCGCAGCAACCACTGGCCGACAAACGCACCCAGCGCCACCGCCGGGTTGACCGCGGCATAGGCCAGCGAGGCGCTGGCGGTGTTGAGCTCAGGCAGCGCCAGCACATGCAGGCTCTGGGTCTCGCGATCGATGTCGGCGCTGCCTTCGACCAGCACCACCGCCTGCAAGCTGCGCAAGCGCAAGTTGTCGGTGCTTGCCACGCCCTGGCTGATGCGCAGGTCGGCCGTGATGTTGTCGAAAGCCAGACCTTCCTGGAACACATCGCGGAAGTCCAGCAGCAAGCGCCGCGGCAGGGCCTGCAGGCTGAACACGCCCAACAGCCTGGCCGCGCCGGTATCGACCTTGAGAAACTGGCCGTTGTCGATCGTCAGCGCCAGCTTGCCGCCCAGGCTGGGCAGGTCCGGGGCCAGCGGCGAGCCGTCCCAACCCAGCACACCCTTGATCTGACCCTTGCCGCCCTTGAGCGCCAGACCCAGCCCCAGGCGCTGCAGCAGCGCGCCGCCGTCGTCGATGTCAAGCTTGAAGTCGAGCGCCATGTGCCGCGGCGCGCCGACAGCGCCGGCCTGCCAACGGCCGCTGGCCGCCAGCCGGGCGTCGGCGTTGCCCAACTGCAGGCGGTTCAAGCGCCATTCGCCCGCGCCGCCCGGCGCCCGGTTGACGGCCTCGACCGCCAAGCTGCCGAGCTTGTGACCGCGCAGCTCGAAGTCATCGATCTCGATGTCGAGCGCCGGCACCGTGCTGGGCGCATGCTCGAGCAGACTGGCAACCGAGTCGCTGACCTTGTCGGCGTCGGCCGGCGGCAGCGCAAGACGCGACAAGCGCGCCTTGACCAATCCGGCTGCGCCGACGCTGCGGGGTTCGCGGTACTCGACACTGCCGGCCGTCTGGTCGCTCGTGCCCTGGACCCGCCATCCGGCATCGCCCGGTGCGCCCAGGCGCTGCAGGTCCAGCGTCACACCGCTGAGCGTGCGCCCGCCGATGCGCAACTCCGGCGTCTTGAGCTGCACGCTGCTCGGCAGCCAACTGACCGGGTCGAAGGCGACAGCGCTATCGCCTGGCCAGGCCAGCGTGCGCCAGACATCGAGGTCGAGCCGCGGCAGCGTCAGCAAGGCCCGGCCGCCGGCCACTGGTTCGGGCAGCACGCTGTCATAGGCCAGCGCACTGCGCAGCACGCGGGTCGAGCCGTGGTCGAGCAAGGCGCTGGCCTGCAACAAGCCCAGTTCTAGCCTGAGCCAGTCGCGCGGGACCCCGCCGCGCGGATCGTCCTGCCAGGTGCTGCCCAGGCGCAACGCGACCCTGCCATCGGCCGGCTTGCCAAGCGGTGCCGGCAGGTCGATCGCCATCCCAGCCAGCGTGCTCGACAGTTGCCACTCGGTCCGCCCGTGTTGCAGCCCGACGAGCGCCCGGTAAGCCGTCTGGCCTTGCAAACGCTGCGCCCAGCGTGCGGCCGCGCCGAGCTCGGTCGTGCGGCGCAAACCCTCCGCGCTGGCAGTGCCGTTGATCGAGAAGCGCAGACTGCCATCGGACTGGCTGCCGCCATCGATCTGTGCCTCGCCGCCGACCAACTGGGTCCGCAAGCCCGTCAACTGCAAACTCTTCTGCGTGGCTTCGACCCGACCGCGGGCGTTGGGCAACAGCGGCAGGCCGGGCCACAAGCTCAAGTCATTGCCCGCCAACTGCAGCACCGCCTTGACCTGGCTGTCGGCAGGCCGGGCCAGCGGGATGTTCAGCCCGAGTCTGAGCTCAGCGCTGCCGCTGGCGCTGGCTTGGGCCAGCGCGTCACCAGTCCAGGCGCCGAGCGGCGTGGTGTTGAGGTAGCGCAGCAGATCGGGCAGCGGGCCGCGAGCCTGACCCTCAACTTCGAGCAAGGCGTGGTCCGACAGTTCGCGGATGCGGCCCTGCACATCGGTCAGTTCCAGCCCCCAGAGCCTGCCGCGAGCCTGCTGGAACTGCATCGCGCTGCGCTCGAACACCAGTTCGCCGCTGACATCCGAGAACGCCGGCCAGGGGGTTTCCCAGGCCGCTTGCTGGCCCCCAGCGAGCACCGATGGCACAGGGGCGAGCGTCAGATCCTGCACCCATCCAGCGATTCGGAACTCGCCGTCGCGGCGATTGACATAGGGAAAGTCCCAAAGATCTCCCTTGACCCGGTAGCTGAGCCTGCGCAGTTCACCGCCCTTCACCGCGCGCTGAACCCAGGACCTCGTGTGCTCGCCGATGCCCAGCGGCAGGTAGCGTGCGACGCGGTTGGCCCGGCCTTCGGACAGCGTGCCACTCAATTCGAGCTGTCCCGGCAGGCGACCGCCCTTGCCAAAACCGCTGCCGGCACCGCTGTGCCAGGTCGCGTTGAGCGCGCCGCGGGCGTCGTCGTTGTCGAACCGTGCATTGAGCAACTTGAGCTCGATGCGGGGTGCGGCCTGGCTGGCCGGCAAGGCTCCCCTGGCCGTCGCCACGGCAGCTTGGGCCGGTTGGATGCGCCACGACAGCTGACTGGAAAAATGCGTCAACGGCACGATGGCTTGCTCGAACACCCCGGGCAACTCGATCACGCCGTTGCTCAGGCTGAGGTCGGCCCGACCGCCGGTCTCGCTGGCGCTGAGGTCCAGATCGGCACCACGCCATCCCGGCCGACCGATGCCTCCGGGCTCGGGCGAGGGCGCGGCGGCGATCGCCAAACCCTGCACCTTGGCCCGCACGCTGTAGTGTTCGGGCGCGTCGAGCGGACCGTCCCAGCGCGCCTGCAGCGCCTGCACCCGGCCCTCGGGGTTGAGCTGCAGCAGCAGGCTGCGCAGCCCGCCGCCTATGGGCAGGTGTTCTGCCAGGTCGGCCAGCGAGGCCAAGTCCAGGCGGTCGGCCTTGAGTTCACCGCCGGTCACCGGATGGCCGACGCCAACCTGATCGAGCTTCATGGGCTGGACCTGGCGCCACTGCAGCGCGAACTGGCTGGGCGTCCAGGTCTGGCCGTCAGCGGTCGTGAACGACAGCCGGTCGACCGCCAGCTTGACGCCGCTGCTCTCGCGTTCGACCACGAAGCGCCCGCCCAGTTCGGCAAAAGCCAGCGGCGCCAGATCATCCGCCAGCTGCACCGAGACCTGGCGCAGCGCGGCGTCCAGGGTCAGCGCTTGCGGCAGGCCCTGGTCCCAATCGACCCAGGCCCGCAGCGCTGCCTCACCCTGCTGCAGGTCTACAGGAAGGTTGACATGGCGGCGCAAGCCATTGACATCGACCCGCGGCAGGTCGGCGTAGAGCGTACCCTTCCAGTGCTGCCAGTCTCCGGCGCGCGCCAGCAAGGGGCCGCGGACCTGGGCCCGCAGGCTCAGACGCTCGCCCCAGTCGGCCGGCGGTGTGGCATCGAGCCTGAACTCGTGGCGCCGGCCTTGGTTGCGCACCACCAGCAGCACGTCGGCCAACTGCAAGGGCGGCGCGGCACGTTGCTCATCGACCCAGCGCAGCAGGCCGCCACGCACCACCACTTCGTGCTGCTCGAAGAACCAATCGGCGGCCGCGCTGGCATCCAAAGCGGTGTCGGCGGACGCCAGGTCCAGCCCCGCCACATGCCAGTGGCCCTGCAGGTCGCGGCGCACCTCCAGCCGGGCATCCTCGATCAGCAATTGCTCGAAACGCAGGCTCAGGCCCAGCAACGAGGGCACCGACAGCGCGGCCGAGACAAGCGGCAGCCGCAAGGCATCGCGGCCATGCGCATCGCGAACCACCACATCGCGCAACACAAACGAGGGAACCCAGCCTGAGCTGTGCACCGCGATCTGGCCGATTTGCACCGGATGCCCTATGGCGCGACCGGCCTGCGCCTCGATCATCGGACGCCATTCGTCCAGACGGGGCAGAATCAACCAGTGAACGGCCAGCCAGACCAGCACCAGCGTGGTCCATACTGCCACCAACAGCCCCAGCGCAATGCGCCAGGACGCGCGCCAAAGCCAGCCAGGCCAGGCTGGCCTGAAGGTGCGGCGCACAGCAGCGACTAAGGACGAAAGGAGCATGGATGAGGCGCAGGGGCCAGCAGGCAACACATGACATCAGCCAGTGCAGACCCGCAGCTTGGCATGGTACCGGCGATTCAATCTAGCACGCCACCCGCCCACAACCATGTCTTCCGAGCTGCCAAGGCCTGACCCGTCCGGCGCCAACGCTGACCACAGCCGCTTCGTGCAGCGCGTGCGTCGGCGTTACGCCGCCGAGTTGTCGCTGCTGCCGCCCGGCCTGCCGGACGCGCCCACCCTGCGCGGGCTGGTGCAGCGACTGCAAGCGCA